>JASFJQ010000109.1:0-6823 GCA_050121305.1 Chromatiaceae bacterium | reverse complement strand
TGTGCTTCGTGCGCGCCCGGCAGGGCGATCAGATGGTGTCCACGACCTACGGTCGCTCCAGCGGGTTCTGTGTCGACCCGGTCGAGAAGAAGCCGCTCAACCATTTCTTGCCCGGGACCGCGGTGTTTTCGTTCGGCACCGCCGGCTGCAACCTGGCCTGCAAGTTCTGTCAGAACTGGGACATCAGCAAGTCGCGCGAGATCGACACGCTGGCGGCCAGCGCCTCGCCGCAGAACATCGCCGCGACGGCCAAGCGACTGGGTTGTCGCAGCGTCGCCTATACCTACAACGACCCCGTGATCTTTCTCGAATATGCGATAGACACCGCCGAGGCGTGCCGTGAACAGGGCCTCAAGTCGGTCGCAGTGACGGCGGGATACATCTGTGAAGAACCGCGGCGCGAGTTCTTCGCTGCGATGGACGCGGCGAACGTCGACCTGAAGGCGTTCACGGAGGACTTCTATCACAGGCTGACCGGCGGCCATCTGCAGCCGGTGCTCGACACCCTCGAGTACGTCCACAAGGAGACCGACTGCTGGCTCGAGGTCACGACGCTGCTGATCCCTGGTCACAACGACAGCGATGCGGAGCTGCAGAAGCTGAGCCAGTGGTATCTGGAGACGTTGGGCCCCGATGTGCCGCTGCACTTCTCCGCCTTTCACCCGGATTACAAAATGACCGACGTGCCCCCTACCCCGGCGGCGACGCTGCAGCGGGCAAGGAAGATCGCAATGGCCGCCGGGCTGCACTATGTCTACGTCGGCAATGTCCACGATACCGAGGGTGACAGCACCTATTGCCCCGGCTGTGGCGGGCGCGTGATAGAGCGTGACTGGTACCGGCTCGGGGAATGGCGCCTGACCGACGGCGGTCATTGCGCGCACTGTGGGCATGCTATCGCGGGCGTGTTCGAAGACCGTCCCGGCGACTGGGGTCCGCGCCGCCTGCCGGTGTCGATGCATGAGCCGGTGGCGTCTGACGCGTTGCCGGACCGCTAGCCTGCATAGCTCACCGATTTCCTGCTGCGGCCCCCCGATACCCTTCGGGCGCACTGCGTGCACCCCGCCATAGCGGCGTCTCGGCGCCCTCGTTACGAAGAACGGTGAGATTTCCGGGCTAGCCCGCTAAGAGGCGCGCTCTTCGGTGATGGCGTCGCCCGTCCCGTCGACCGTCTCCACGGCATGGTGCTCGCGCGCCAGCAGCAGGTATACGGCAGGCACGACGAACAGCGTGAACAGCGTGCCGATCCCGAGCCCGGTGGTGATTACCAGGCCGATGTGGAAGCGGCTCACCGCGCCCGGCCCGCTCGCGGTGAGCAGCGGCACCATGGCCACCAGCATCGCCACCGTGGTCATCAGGATCGGGCGTAGGCGGATGGTCGAGGCGCGCTCGATCGCCGCGCGTCGGTCGAGTCCCTGTGCGATCTGCAATTGATTTGCGAACTCGACGATCAGGATGCCGTTCTTCGCGATGAGACCGATCAGCGTGATCAGACCGACCTGGGTATAGATGTTCACAGTGGCGAAGCCGAGTGTCAGGAAGGCCAACGCGCCGGCGATCGACATCGGCACCGAGACCAGGATGATGAGCGGGTCGCGCCAGCTCTCGAACTGCGCCGCGAGCACCAGGTAGATCACCAGCAGTGACATGAAGAAGGTCAATACCAGTGCACTGCCCTGCTGCGCGAACTGCCGGGTTGCGCCGGTGTAGTCGAAGCTGAAGCCGAGCGGGAACTCCTCGCGCGCGATCTGCTCCATGGCCGCCATCGCCTGTCCCTCGGACACACCCGGTGCCATCAACCCCTCGATGGTCACCGCGTTGAGCTGTTGGAACTGGGTGCGCTTGCTCGGCTCGACCGCGCGCTCGATGCGCACCAGCGAGGACAGCGGCACCTGGACGCCGCTGGCGCTGCGCAGGTAGAAGTCACCCAGCATCTCCGGGTCGAGGCGGAACAGGCGTTCGGCCTGCGGGATCACTTTGTAGCTGCGCCCGTCCAGGCTGAAGCGATTCACGTCGTTGCCGCCGAGCAGCGTGGCCAGATTGCGCCCGATGTCGGCCATAGAGATGCCGAGGTCGGCGGCCCGATCGCGGTCGATCACCAGGATGGCCTTGGGCCGTGAGAACTCGATGGACTTGCGCAGAAAAAGGAACTGCCCGCTCGCCATACCCCGCCCGACCAGCTGGTCGGCGACTTGGTCCATCTGCCGGAAATCGGCGTCGCTCTGTATCACAAACTGAAACGGCAGGCCGCTGCTTCCGGGCAGACTGGGGCGGGGGAAGACTGCGATCTGCAGGCCGGCGATCTGGCTCAACAGCCCTTGCACCTCCGGCAGGACCTGCATCTGCGAGCGCGGACGCAGCGCCGGCTGTTCCATTTTGAATCCGCCGAAGATCACGTTGTCGTCGCCGCCGAAGCCGAGCAGCAGGAAGCTCTCGTGATACTCGGGCACCTTCTCGAAGGCCTCGACGATCTCGCGCGTGTAGACCTCGTTGTACTCGAGTGAGGCGGTCTGCGGCGCGACTGCCTGGAAGAACAGGATACTCTGGTCCTCGGTCGGGGCGAGCTCGGCCTTGGTCGAGACAAACATGAAATAGATGCTGCCGAGCACCACGGCGGCGAACAGCAGGGTCGCCGGGAGGTAGTCCAGTGCGCCCTTCAGGCGCCGCAGGTAGAAGGCCGCAAGCCAGTCGAAAAAGCCCTCGACCATGCGCTCGAAGCGCCCCGGGTTGCCGGCCGGCCGAAGGACCCTGGACGACAGCATCGGCGATAGCGTCAATGCGACTACGCCCGAGATCAGCACCGCGCCGGCGAGCGAGAACGCGAACTCTGTGAACAGAGTCCCGACCAGGCCGCCCATGAATCCGATCGGGGCATAGACGGCAACCAAGGTGGTGGTCATTGCGAGTATCGGCAGGCCGAGTTCGCGCGCGCCGTCGATCGCTGCCTGGAAGCGCGTCTTGCCCATCTCGATGTGGCGGTGGACGTTCTCGACCACGACGATGGCGTCGTCCACGACCAGCCCGATCGCCAGCACCATCGCCAGCAGGGTCAACAGGTTGACGGAGTATCCGGCCAGCAGCATCAGAAAGGCCGCGCCGACCAGCGACAGCGGCACCGCCACGCCGGGTACGATCGCGGCACGCAGCGAGCCCAGCGAGAGGAAAATGACCGCGAGGACGATCAGCACGGCCTCGATCAACGTGGTGAAGACCTCGTCGATGGAGTCCTGGATGAAGGCGCTGGCGTCGTACGGGATATGCGCCTCGAGCCCCGAGGGCAGCTGACTGCGGATCCCCTCCATCGCCTGGTGCACCGCCTTGGCCACGGTCAGCGGGTTGGCACCGGGGGCCTGGGAGACACCCACGAAGATCGCCGGCTTGCCCTTGTACCAGGTCGCCGTCTCATAGTCCTCGGCGCCCAGTTCGACGCGCCCGATGTCGCGCAGCCGCACCAGGGTGTCGCCGTCGGCACGCACGACCAAGTTACGGAAGTCCTCGACGTCGGCGACATCGGTGGTCGCGGCCAGATCGATTACGGCATACCGACCGCGCGCCTGGCCGATCCCGGATAGATAATTGTTGGCGCGCAACACCTCGGACGCGTCCTGCGCAGTCACCCCGAGCGCGGCCATGCGCCGCGGATCGAGCCACACGCGCATCGCAAAGGTCTTGTTGCCGATCAGTTCCGCCTTGGCGACGCCGGGAAGGGCCTGCAGCTTGGGCTGAACCACGCGCAGCAGGTAGTCGTTTATCTGCGAGGCGCGCATCTGCTCGCTGTAGAAGGCGAGGTACATCAATGCGGTTCGATCACCGGTCTGCGAGGTAATTACCGGGTCTTCGGCATCCTCCGGCAGCACATTGCGGCGGCTGGCGACCTTGGCCTGGATCTCCGCCACCGCGTCGTTCGGTGGGTAGTTGAGGCGCATGTGGGCCTCGATCACCGACTGACCCTGGCGGCTGGTCGAGGACAGATAGTCGATGCCCTGGGCCTCGGCGATCGCCTGCTGCATCGGCGTCGTGATAAAGCCCTTGACCAGCTCGCTGCTGGCACCCGGGTAGCTGGTGCTGACGGTGACGACCGTATCCTGGGTCGCGGGATACTGGCGAACCTCGAGCGAGCCGATCGCTCGCAAGCCGACCACCAGGATCAACAGGCTGATGACGCTGGCCAGTACCGGGCGCTGGATAAAGGCGTCGGTGAACCTCACGCCCCTGGGCCCGCAATGGCGTCACGCGCCGCCGGCGCCGGCCGGCTGTCGATCGCCACCCGCTGGCCGTTGCGCAGCTTGTTGTGTCCGGCGCTCACGACCTGTTCGCCTGCCTCCAGCCCCGATACCACGGCAACCCTGCCGGCGCGCGACTTGCCGGTCTCGATCTGGCGGCGGCTGACCGTCGTCTGACCGTCTTTTTCCTCGATCACAAACACCGAATCACCGTAAGGGGCGTAGCTGATCGCGGTGTCCGGGATGGTGATCACCTGTTCATCGGCCGGCAAACTGACGCGCACGTCGGCGAACATGCCGGGCCTGAGCCGCTGCGTCGGGTTTGCCAGCTGCCCGCGCACGCGGAAACTCCGGCTGCCGACCTCGACCCCCGGGTCGATCGCGATGATGCTGCCGCGGAAGACCTCGTCAGGGTAGGCCTGGACGCGGATCTCGACGCCCTGCCCGTCACTGACACGCGCCAGCTCGCGCTCCGGGAGCTGAAAATCGACATAGATCGGATCGAGCTTTTCCAATGGCACGATCGGAGCGCCCGGCGTCAGGTATTCACCCAGATCGACGCGGCGGATGCCCAGGCGACCGTCGAAGGGTGCGCGGATGCGCTTTTTGTCGATCAGGGCCTGTTGCCCGCTAACCTGGGCCTCGGTGGCGTCGAGCGTGGCACGGGCCTCGTCATAGTCCGACTTGGACACGGACTTGTCTTTGATCAGCTTGGCGGTGCGCTCGAATTTGAGCCGTGCCAGCGTGCGTTCCGCGAGCAGGCCCTGCAGCTGCGCCTGGTCGGTGCGGTCGTCGAGTTCGAGCAGCAGGTCGCCCTGTTTGGTGCCCTCACCCGAGTTGAAGTGGATCTTGCGGATCTGGCCCGCGACCTCGCTGGTGACCTCGATGCCGGCCACCGCGGTCAGACTGCCGACGACCTGCAGGTAGGGCTGCCACACCTCGCGCGCGGCGCGCGCGGCGGCGATCACGGGCGGTGGTGGCCCGCCCGCCTGGGCTGCGGCCTGCTGGGCGGCAAAGTGCTTCCAACCGAAAATGCCGCCAAAGACGGCGGTCAGGATCAGGGCAACGAGGATAACGCGGGTCAGCATAGGGATCTTACCTGCAGATCGGGTCCTGATGGTGGGGTGTTTGCGCGACGCGTCCAATCCGTCGGCCGCACACCGCTGCAATCGAGACCCGCGAGTTTACGCGATGCCGGGCGCAGACGCCCCCATCTCTGTAAGGCCTTTACTTCATAGGATGCCGCAGGGCGGCAAAGTTTTGCCGCCTTGCACCGATAAACGCGTTATCGACTCCGGAGGTCCGGCGTCACGGAACTGGGCCAGCGCGATACTCCCCGCGGAGAGCGCGCCGACCCGGGCCACTGCGAAACCAAGAAAGGAGCAGTTACGACATGGCGCTAATCGATGTACCCCGAGTCCTGCAGATCATGGTGAAGAACAATGCCGCCGACGTGTTCATGTACACCGGGGCAAAGATTTCACTCAAGACCCCGAAGGGCTTTGCCCAGATCGGCGAGCCGCTGGAGTCGGGCGATGCCGAGCGCGCCATACGCGAGATCCTTACCGATGAAAAACTGAAGCAGTTCGAAGAACATGGCGAAGTGGATTTTTCGCTGTCTTACAAGGGGATTGGACGTTTTCGTGGAAACGCCTTCAGGCAGCGTGGTGAAGCCTCCGTGGTACTTCGCCACATCAACACCGATGTCCCGACGGTCGAGGACCTCGGGGTGCCCGAGGTACTTAAAGATCTGGTGATGCAGCGCAACGGCCTGATCCTTGTCGTCGGTGCAACCGGCTCGGGCAAATCGACCACGCTGGCCGCGATGATCGATCATCGCAACGCCAGTGCCGGCGGCCACATCCTTACGCTGGAAGACCCGATCGAGTTCGTGCACAACCACAAGAAGGCGATCGTCGCTCAGCGCGAGGTCGGCACCGACACCCAGTCTTTCAGCTCCGGTATGAAGGCGGCGCTGCGGGAATCCCCGGATGTTATCTTGATGGGGGAGATCCGCGATCTCGAGACTATGGAGTTCGCGCTCAAGTTCGCCAACACCGGGCACCTTGCACTCTCTACCCTGCATGCGAACAACGCAATCACCACCATGGAGCGGATTCTCGGGTTCTTCCCCAAAGACGGTATCGAACAGCAGGCCAAACGGATCGCGCAGAATCTGCGCGCGATCGTCTGTCAACGCCTGGTGCCGGGCAAGGGAGGCGGTAAGGTAGCGGCGGTCGAGGTGCTGGTAAACACCGGTTATATCGCCGATATGATCGGCAAGATGGAGCTTGGCGGCCTCAAGGACGCCATCGAGCGCGGTGGCAACTACCACATGCAGTCCTTCGATCAGCACCTGGTGCGCCTGTATCACGAGGGCCGCATCACCGAGGAGACCGCGATCGAGTACGCGGACTCCTCGAGCAATGTCAAGATCCAGATCAAGACGGCCGACGCCGGTGAACGGATCAGCAAGTCCACCGACTGGGGCAAGGGACTCTCCCTGGAGCCCAACGATAACGATGCCGGGCAGATCGGCGACGTCGTTGCCGAGTTTCGCTGAGCGCTCTGGACTTACCATCGATCCACACAGCGGCCAA
>JASFJQ010000108.1:0-6915 GCA_050121305.1 Chromatiaceae bacterium | reverse complement strand
AACACGCCGTTTTGGCACACGACGACCTTTTCGCCCGGCTCCACCAGATTCACGAAGCAGGCCTCCATACCGGCCGATCCCGGGGCGGAGATCGGCAAGGTGAGGGCATTCTCGGTCTGCATCACGTATTGAAGAAGGGCCTTGACCTCATCCATCAGATCGATGAATTTGGGATCGAGATGGCCGATGGTGGGGCGGCCGAGCGCCTCGAGGATCCGCGGTGGCACGTCGGAGGGGCCCGGTCCCATGAGTGTACGGAGCGGGGGGTGGAACGCGCTGAAGGCCATGACAAAACCCAAAAAAAACCGGTGCAATGAGCGCGCGAGTATAGAGACCCTGTTGGGCTTGGAGCAAGCGTGATAACCCGTCGCCCATGCGGTTCGACTGGCAAACGAGGAGGCAGTGACATGACCGACAAGATCGAGAAGACTGAGGCGCAATGGCGCGAGGCCTTGACCGCCGAACAGTTTCATGTGTGCCGTGAGAAAGGCACGGAACGCGCCTTCAGTGGCGCCTACTGGGACACCAAGACGCCTGGCACCTACCGTTGCGCCGCCTGTGGCGAGCCGCTGTTTAGCTCGCAGACCAAGTTCGATTCGGGCACCGGCTGGCCGAGTTTCTGGCAGCCACTGGACGGGGATGCGGTGGCGACCGAGACCGATCAGAGCCTGGGGATGGTGCGCACCGAGGTGCACTGCCAACGCTGTGGGTCGCATCTGGGACACGTATTCCCGGACGGCCCAAAGCCGACCGGTCTGCGCTATTGCATCAACTCCGTATCGCTGCAGCTCGAGCCGCAGGGTGAATCACCCTAGGAGAGAGTCTGCGCGGTAGAAAGTATCCCTACTGCAAAAGCGCCACGGCTTTCGGTTTTCGTGTTAGTTTTCGTCGCGAAGCGCCCACTATGCGCCTCAAAAGAACAGAGAACTGTCGTCGCTGTGCCACTTTTTCACTACGGGTATTCCTACCGCGCAGGCTCCTAGCCGTCGAGCAGCGCGCTGACCTTTTTCTGCGTCCACAGGCCGCCCCCGGGCGCAGGTCGCCCAACACTGTTCCACGCCTGTGCAGTCTGGTCAGGCGCCACTTGGTTCATGGCGGAATCTACGCCTTCGCGGCGCAGTGCCTGCAGATACGGGGCCTCGCCGGCCAGCTCGATCAAACCGACCATGTCCAGGCTGGTGGCGTGATTTTCACGCAGCACGGCGATGACCGCCTCCGGTGGCAGCCGCTCGAGTAGGTCCGAGGCGATACCCGCCAGATCGGGCGGCTTGGGCCGGTCTGGAATGCGCAGTTCGATATCCTTGAGTCGCTGGCGAACCAAGGGCACGACCTCGCGAGTGCCTGCGCTGGCCAGGCGCGGGAAATGCTGGTTGAAGCGCTCGATCGCATCGGCGACCGCGTGCGCCATCTCCATCTTGCACCACAGGTCGTGCGCCGGTACCCACTTGCCGCCAAAGCGGATAACGGGTTCTTCGATCGGTTCATCGTGTGATTCGCGCGACATGGGTCGGATTTTTCCGCGGATCGGTATCGGATACTAGCGACCGCGACACGATGCGCTTAAACGGCTGGGAATCAGCCAACGGGTAACGAGACCCGGAACAGCGCCCCGCCCAGCGCGGAATCGTGAATGCTCATGGCCCCGCCGTATTGGTGGACGATCTCATTCGCCACGGCAAGCCCGATTCCCTCGCCCGGAGAACGCTGATCGGCGCGCTCGCCGCGCTGGAGAAGACGGCTCATATCGCCTTTGGGTATCCCCTGACCATCGTCCTCGATATCGATTTGAAGTTCTCTGCCCTGCCTCTGGGCATGGACACGCACCTTGCGCATGGCGTGCTTATAGGCATTTTCCAGCAGGTTGCCCAAGAGTTCGAACAGATCGCCTTCGTCGGCACGCAGATGGAGGTCACTCGCGGCCTGCACGTCGATTTGCAGAGCGCGCTCCCAATACACTTTGTCCAGACTCGCGGTGAGTCGCCTCAGGATAGGAGTCAGCGCGATCGGGCGCGTCGCGCGGCTACCCCCTGCGACCGCAGCACGCTGGCGCTGATAACTCACAATCTGGTCGATGCGTTCGGTCTGCTCTTCGATCAGACCGGAAAGCGCACCGTCGTCGCTTTCCTGTGCGGCGCCGCGAAGTACCGCCAATGGCGTCTTCATGCTGTGTGCCAGGTCGGCCAGGCTGTTACGGACGCGTTCCTGGCGGCGCTGGTTCTCTTGGAGCAGCGAGTTGAGATTATTGCTCAGGCTCCGCATCTCCAGCGGCACCGGGCCCTCGACGCGCTCGGCCTCGCCGTTCTCGATGCGCCGGACCGCGGCACTCATCTCGCGCACCGGGGCCAGACCCCAGCGGGCAGCCAGGATCTGGGCCATCAGCAGCAGTACCGCGACACCGCCGAGCCATCGCCACAACGTGGAGCGGAACCCGGCCTGCTGCGCATCCAGGGCCTGACGGTCCATCGCGACGGTCAGGGAATAGGCCAGCGGTGTACCGGCGTCATCTTCCCAGACTATGCCTTGATCGAAGATCGCGAGCCGCGGCGCAAAATGGAAGCGGGTGGTGCCGGGATCCACGACCCGCGACAGGGGCTGCGGTCGCCCGACCAGCGAGCCCGAGCGCCAATGATAGGCACCGTCTTCGCCCTCGACCTCAGCGTACAGCCCGGAGTCGGGGTTGTTGAAAGCAGCGGCGGCCAGGGCCTCGGGTAGGCGCATGCGACCCTGCGGGTCCTCTTTGGCTGCTGTCAGCAAGGTGTAGACATGCGCCTGCAGCTGATCGCGGGTCGCGATCTCGTTGCTGGCGCGAAACGCGCGATCCAGCGCTGCGCCGGCGAGGCCGAGAAACGCGCCCAGGATGACCAGTTGACTGATCAGCAGCCGGCGGGTGATCGATTGAGTCACGTTGACGCGGGCGCCTTGTTCAGCCGGTAGCCGCGCCCTCGCAGTGTCTCGATCGGCCTGACACGGCCGTCCGGATCGACCTTTTTGCGTATCCGGCCCACCAGGACCTCGACCACATTGCTGTCGCGGTCGAAGTCTTGATCGTAGATATGCTCGGTCAATTCGGTCTTCGAGACGACTTTGCCGGCGTGCAGCATCAGATACTCAAGGATGCGGTATTCGTGACCGGTCAGATCGACTTCGGCACCCTGGCTGCACACCCGCTGCGCAACAGTGTCGATCTCGATACCGGCGAAGCGCAGTAGGGGCGTGCTGTGACCAGCGGCGCGTCGCAGCAATGCATTGATGCGTGCCAGCAGTTCCGCGTGATGAAAGGGCTTGGTCAGATAATCGTCGGCACCGCTCTCCAGGCCGTCGACCTTGTCCTGCCAGGCATCGCGCGCGGTCAGGATCAAGATCGGGAAGCTGCGCTGCATGGAGCGCAGCTGGCGGATGAGCTCAAGGCCTGATAGTCCGGGCAATCCGAGGTCCACTATCGCCAGATCCATGGGGTATTCGCGGCCCAAATGGAGACCGGTCTCGCCGTCGGCGGCAACATCGACCGAGTAACCCTTTGCCAGGAGCTGATCTCGTAACTGGCTGCGCAGGGCGGGTTCGTCCTCGACGACCAGGATGCGCATAATCAACGCCCGCCGCGACGTTCGAAACGGCCAGACTCGGCGTCTATGCGCAGCCGCTTGACGCGACCGTCGTCGGTGAGGATACGGATCCTGTGGGATTCGCGCCCCCCCTGACGCTGCGTCTCGGCCGCCAGCACCCTGCCCGGAAAGCGGTCGAGTGCCTCTTCCACCGCCTCTTCCAGCGACGTGCGGCGATCCGGTTGTGCCAAGGCCCCCGTGCTGACAAGGATCCCGGCGAGCAGCCAACACAGCTGCCGCTTTGTCGATAGGGCCCGTTTGGTCATGGTCTCCCTGGCGTTTCCGGTCAGAAATGAAAGCGCTGTAACCGCCGGCAATCTGGCCGAGCACGGCTGCGAACACGCTATATAATATGCGAGCCTGGGCACTTGCGCCGCCGCTGTCGAGTGCCAAGATCGCTGTAGACGGTTTCGGTGCCTGCCGCGCTTGCCGTTGCGCAAGTCCCTGTCTGAGCTAGGTTAAAGTTTGGTATCGGGCGGCTGAACCGAGGCTGAATGGGCGGACGAGCGCGCCAGGGCGGGTCGCCCCACGGCGGCCGGCGCTGCTGCCGGATTGCCGAGGCAGACCACAATTTGTCACCTGCAGGTGGTACAGTCTGGGCCCGAATCTTTCCGGCCGAGGCTCGATCCCGATTTGGCCGAAGCGGAGAGCGCGCGATGCGTGTCAGCCAGGAACCCAACGGACGCTATCCCGCAGACCCGGTCGTCACCCTGGACCCGGGGTCGACAGGTTGGATGCAGCGCGCCTGGCGGCGCTATGAAAACTCCTCGCTGCCCCTCGGCCTCAAATGGTCGGTGAGTATTGCGGCGCTGATCGTGACGGCCATGGGGATCCTCGGCTTCTACCTCATTCAGCAGCAAGAGGCCGGCTTTCGAAGCCAGGCCTATGATTTTAGTCAGGTCATCGTCGACCAGTTGGTGCGTGTCGCCGGTGAGCCCTTGATGGCCGGCGACACCCTGACCATGCAGGCGCTGGTTCAGCGGCACGCGCAGAGTCCCCTGATTTTGGGTGCGGCCCTGCATGATGCGCAGGGTGCCATGCTGGTCGAGGCCGGAGTCAGTCCGCCGCGGGCGGGCGGGCGTTCCTCCGCAGATATTACGATCGACTCCTGGGATTGGGATAATGGCGAGTACAAGGCAGTCTCTTATTTCAGTCCGGTCGTCTACCAGGATGTCACAGCGGGCTATCTGACCGTCAGCATTGATCGCTGGCCGTTGGAGAAAGACCTGCGGGAGACCGTGCACTTTCTGATGGCATCGACGCTGACCATGATCGCCATCGGCGTCGTGTTGGCCTCGTTGCTGGCCTATCGACTGTCGCGACCCATCCAGCGGCTTGCGCGCGCCGGCGAGGCGCTGGGCGCGGGGCGACCGCTGGGTATTGCCGATCGCCGCGACGAGATCGGGCAGGTACTGGAGAGCTTCCAGCATCTGGCGGAAGGCTACCAACGCAAGAACGAAGTCGAGGCCGCGTTGTCGCGCTATGTCTCGCCGCAGGTCGCGCAGCGTGTGCTGGAGGGCGGTATGCAGGGTGACTTGGGCGGCAAACGCGTCAACGGCAGCGTTCTGTTCTGCGATATTGTCGGCTTTACCCAGTTGTCCGAAGCGCGCGAGCCTGCCGAGGTCGCCAGTCTGTTGAACGACTACTTCGGTTATTTCGCACTGGCGGCGGAGAGCTGTGGCGGCACCGTCGACAAGTTCATCGGGGATGCCATCATGATCGTCTTTGGCGTGCCCGATGAAGACCCATTACATGCCCTGCATGCCATCACCTGCGGGATGCTGATCCAAGGTTTGGCACAGCGGATCAACGCGATCCGGCACAGTCGCCATCAGCCGACAGTCATGTTGAGAGTGGGCATCAGCAGCGGACCCATGCTCGCCGGCAATCTCGGCAGCCCCGCGCGCATGCAATATACCGTTGTCGGCGACACCGTGAACGTAGCCGCTCGGCTATGCAGTATGGCTGCCCCAGGGGGGGTGCTGGTCACCGAGGCGATGCTGGCCACCGGGCATCCCGGAAAGGCCGGGCATTATCATCATCAGGGTCCTGCCCAGCTGCGAGGACGCAAGGGCAATGTGCGTGTGCGAGCGATGGATGTGGATGCCGTCGCGCGAGAAGTCAACGCCGATCAACTCATCGACAACATATTGATCGCGGTTGAAGGATGACATGGCGCACGGCCGCTCTGGGGTTGATCGGCACGCTGTTGCTCGCGGCCTGTGCCATTCTCGAAGATCAGCCAGCACCCGTCGAAGAGCGTCCTGCGCGGGTCGAAGGTCGTTCTGTCACTGACGAAGATGGTGCGGTTCCCGGGCAAGGTCTGATCAAGCCCGCGGCGTCGGCCGACGAGGCGATTGCAATCGCGGGTGATCTTTCCGGGCGTGGCCGCTGGCAGGATGCCCTGGACGTGATCGACGCAGCTGCACTGCGCTTCCCCGAAGACGTCGTCAGGCTAGATCAGGCACGTGAGCGCTTGCAGGCGCAGCGACAGCGGGCAGAACGCCTACTCGAAGACCAGATCCTGGTTGGCGATGCGGAGCATCAATACGCAAAGATCGCGCTGCTGGACAAGCTGTCTGTGGCGAAGCCTGACGACCTGGTCTTGGCCTCGCGCCGCCTCTTCGCGAAAGAGCTACTCGCAGGCAAGGTCGAGGACCTGACCCGCTGCTGTGAATACCACGCATCGACAAATGCCGCACTCGCTCGTCGATGCCTGCGGTTGGCCTCTCAACTCGCGAACACCCCGGAACTCCATCAGCGCCTGTCAAAGGTAGAGGATCAACTGGCAGCGAGTGAGCAGCTCGCGGCCGAACGCCGCCGCTCTGGTCTAGAGAAAGAAACTAAGCTGCGCGCCAAGGTGCTCTTGGACGCCGCAAGGGCCGCGATTCAGGCCAGCGATTATCGTCGTGCGCTCGACATACTGGACCAGGTCGCAGAGCTGCAGCCGGATGACCGGGAGCTGCATGGTCTTCGCGAAGAGGCCGCATTGATGATCAGCCCGCAGGTCGAGGCGCTGGTCAAACTTGGCGACAGGCTGTACCTGGACGAACAGCTGGATGCGGCATTGGCCACCTGGCGGGCGGCCTTGGATCTGAGACCGGAAGACGAAGATATCCAGGCGCGTATCGAGCGTGCCGAGACGGTGTTGAATCGGCTCGATGCGCTGCGTCGCGAGCAACAGGGGCAGGGGCCAGAGAAGTTCGAGTAGTCTGGGTTCTGTGTGTGGCGATTGTTTATACGTCGAGCAGGCTGGTACCGAGGGTCGGACTCGAACCGACAAGCTGTTGCCAGCGGGGGATTTTGAGTCCCC
>JASFJQ010000107.1:0-6917 GCA_050121305.1 Chromatiaceae bacterium | reverse complement strand
GGACTTGGCCCCACGCTCTGGGTCTACGACACCAGTCGTATGCTGGCCGGGGTGATCTTCATGGCTGCCGCGGGCTATGGCCTGATGCGCGGGGTTCACATCCGGGCCGACTTTCTTTACCGAAACTGGTCGGCAAAGACACAGGCGACAGTGGATGCAACCCTGTACCTGTTGTTCTTTATGCCTTCGATGATCTTTTTCACCGTTATCGCCTCGGAGTTCTGGTGGCTCGCCTACTCAAGGGGTGAAACCATGCAGATCGATAGTGCCTGGGGACCACTTTTGTGGCCCGCACGCCTGGCAATGCCAATCGGTGGCTTCCTGTTGATGCTGCAAGGTATTCCTGAGATTTTCCGCGCATTTCACAAGATGGGTAAGGAACGAGAGCGCTGGTTCGTGCGGGCCCTGCCGGTCTATTTGATTGCGCTGACCTGGCTCGTGCTGGCGGTATTCCAACCGAGTATGGTCCCCGGTGGTGAATGGTTTTCCGACCTCATGTCCGCCCGTCCGAACATGGACAAGGCGACCATCGGATTGATCATGCTGACAGCCATGCTGTTCGTGATCTTTATCGGCTTTCCAATTGCGTTCACGTTGATCTTCCTTGCCTTTGTCTTCGGTATCTGGGGCGCCAACTTCAAGCTGACCACGCTGTTGATGACGCTGAACACCAACTCCACCATGTTGAACGATCAGCTCATGGCGGTGCCGTTGTTTGTCCTGATGGGGATCGTCATGGAAGCGGCGGGCCTGATGGATCGGCTGTTTGCGTCGATCCAGATGATCATGTCGCGCGTGCGCGGCGCGCTGTTCATCGCGGTGCTGATCGTATCCACGATCTTTGCAGCAGCCACTGGTATCGTGGGTGCCTCGGTGACCCTGCTCGGGATCATGGCTGGCGCGACCATGAGCCGCTCCCGCTACAATGTCAAGCTTGCTGCGGGAACCATCACCGCCGGCGGCACCCTGGGCATTCTGATCCCGCCGTCCATCATGTTGATTGTCATGGGACCTGTGCTGGAGGTCTCGACCCTCGACCTGTTCCGTGCAGCCTTTATTCCCGGTGCCCTGCTGGCCACCCTTTACCTGGTCTACACGCTAGGACGCTGCTGGATGAATCCATCCCTCGGGCCAGTTTTGTCAGAAGAGGACCAACCCAAGACCTCCGCTTTTTATGGCGCCGAGGTGGCGCTCATCTGCCTGGGCGTTTTGTCCGTTTTGCGGGTGTTTGGACTCGGCTTGAGCGGTGTATTTGGGGCTGTGATGCCATTTGGCGGTTTGTTCGCGTTGATCATTACCTGTGCCGTTGCCTATTACGCATACCGTCGATTGAATGTACTGAGGATCGTGGTTCCGATCGCAGTCCTGTTCCACCTCTATATGATCTCTGCGAACATGGGCGAGGACGGTAGCCTGCCGATCTGGTCAATCACCTTTGCTGCATTCATCGTGCTGCTGGCGTATCTGGGACGGCATATTTATAGCGCTGCGGCCGAGACTGAGTTTCGGTTTTCTGAGCTCTGGGATGAGTTCTTCAAGGGACTCATGCCGCCCACGATCCTGATTTCTTTTGCCTTGGGCTCGATTCTCCTTGGCTTCGCAACACCGGCTGAAGCCGCGGCGATGGGCGCATTTGGTGCCATCTTGTTATCTCTTGGTTATGGCAAGTTCACCTTTCCCAGTTTCTTTGACAGTCTGGTCAAAGCCCTGGAGATCACGGTTCTGATCATGTTCCTGGTGGCCGCATCGAACTTCTTTGGCGCCCAGTTCAGCGCCCTGGGCACACCCAAGATGATGACCGAGATACTACTCGGCCTCGAAATGTCGCCTTTCCTCATTCTGCTCCTGGTCATGGCACTGATCTTCCTGCTCGGATGGCCACTGGAATGGGTGCCTATTGTCCTGATCGTTGTGCCGATCCTGCTGCCGACGGTCGAGGCGCTGGAGATCTATGGGCTGAGTCGCTACGACCTGATGGTCTGGTTCGGCATCCTGGTTGCGGTGAATCTGCAGACAGCCTGGCTATCCCCACCGGTGGCCTTGTCGGCCTACTTCCTGAAGGGGGTCGTACCGGACTGGGATCTCAAGGACATCTATCTCGGCATGATGCAGTTCATGGGAATTCAACTCATCGGTCTGATCCTGCTATTGATCTTCCCGCAACTGGTGCTTTGGCTACCCAGGGTAATGTCGGGTGGGTAAATCATGACGCATCTCCTTCGATCTACCTTGTCATGGGCAAGCGCCGGGCATGTTGATATCTATCCTGGCGGTTGTCGTTGGCCTGGTTTTACTGGTATGGAGCACTGACAAGGTTGTCGAAGGGGCATCAGCTGTCGCCTTAAACCCGGGTGTATGGTCCCTGGTTATGTGCCGTTGATCGGCTCGCTCACCATGCGCGCCCTCATCTCAGAAGATCGTATTCTGATAATGGTGATTCCTGGTGATGCAGCGGCTGATGCGGAGTTCCACAGGACTGTTGTCCAGGGTCTTGGCAACCCGCTCGATTTCCAGCAAGGGAGCACCGGCCTCCAGACCGAGCAGGGCCCCGTCACGCTTCGAAGCGGCTACCGCGCGTAATTGCTCTTCGGCGTTGTGGATGGTTATCCCAAACTTCTTTTCGTACAGCTCATAGAGCATGTTCGGCAAATCGCAGGCCCCAACGTTACCCAATTCGGCAAATGGCTCCGATGGCAGCGTGATCGTCTCCAGCATCGTCGGTTGATCGTCGAATTTCCTTATTCGCTCGATGCTGACGACCGAACTGCCGGGCGCCAGATTCAGTTTGGCGGTTTCGACACGTGATGCGCGTTTTCGACGGCAAGACAAGGTCGTGCTCTCCGGTAATACCTTGCGGCCTTTGTTGTCCACGATATGAAAGAAGTGAAACAACGCCCGCTCACTGTCGTGATACGCAACGAATGTGCCGCGGCCCTGCCTCCGGGTGAGTACATTGTTCTCGACCAGTTCCGTGATTGCCTTCCGGACGGTGCCCTGGCTCACCCCTAGGTCTTGGGCGAGCTGAATCTCGCTCGGGATGACGTCACCCGGTGACCAGCGTCCGTCACTGATGTTCGCGACAAAAAGCTCCTTGATCTGCATGTAAAGCGGGATGGACCCTTTCGCGTTTGTTAGCACCAATCTGTACTCCTCCAGACAAACAGACGCACGGAGCATCACCAGTAACGGTCAATCGCGTGATTCTAGTCTTATATAAGACCTAATCCTAGGGCTGCACTGCGGAATGCGCACTTTTCGCGTCTCGGCCTGGGCCAGGCAAGTCTTATATAAGACCACTTGACTAGTACGCAGAGGGCGCTACACTCCGGCGTTACCAATCGAATTCGTCCTTTTCCAGATCCAACTCGGGAGACATCAATGATCGATTTTGTGGTTCATGACGAAGGCGACAGCGTCGGCGTTGTCGTCGTGGAAGGAGTCAAAGCCGGCGATGAGCTGACCGGGTGGATTATGGATCAAGACACAGACATCAAATTCACTGCGGCAAGCGACATTCCAATTGGACACAAGTTGGCGATAAGGCCGTTGAAGGAAGGCGATACGGTCATCAAGTACGGCGTGGATATCGGCAAGGTTGTCGCGGATATCGGCATGGGTGAACACGCCCACGTGCACAACATCAAGACCAAGCGTTGGTAAGCAGCGTCAGTCGATCAACGTCGTCAACTTTTCGGAGAAAGCTCAATGTCCCAAGATCTTAGCAACGCCACCTTCCTCGGCTACAGACGCGAGAACGGGCGCGTGGGTGTTCGCAATCACGTCATCATCCTGCCGGTAGACGATCTGTCGAACGCGGCCTGTGAAGCCGTGGCCAAGAGCATTCCAGGCACGATGGCTCTGCCGCATCCTTACGGGCGCCTGCAGTTTGGTGCAGATCTTGATCTGCATTTCCGCACGCTGATCGGCACGGGCTCCAACCCGAACGTGGCGGCCGTCGTCGTGATTGGCATCGAAAACGGCTGGACGCAAAAAATCGTTGAGGGCATCGCGGCGACTGGCAAGCCGGTGACGGGCTTCGGCATCGAGCAGCACGGCGATCACGAAACGATCATGAATGCATCGAGAGCGGCGAAGGAGTACGTCCAGTGGGCGTCTGAATTGCGCCGTGAGGAAGCGCCGCTGAGCGAACTCTGGGTATCGACCAAGTGCGGCGAGTCAGACACCACCTCCGGTTGCGGAGCCAACCCGACGGTCGGCAATGCGTTCGACAAGATGTATCCACATGGCACCACCCTGCTGTTCGGTGAGACCTCCGAGATTACCGGCGGTGAACACCTGGTGGCCGACCGCTGTCGCAATGACGAGGTGCGCGAACGCTTCATGTTCATGTTCAATCGCTACCAGGAACTCATTGAACGCCATAAGACGTCGGACCTCTCAGACTCACAGCCGACCAAGGGCAACATCGAAGGCGGGTTGACGACGATCGAGGAAAAGGCGCTCGGCAACATCCAGAAGATCGGAAAACAGTGCATGGTTGATGGCGTGCTGGACAAGGCGGAAGTTCCCACGGGACCTGGGCTGTGGTTCATGGACTCCTCGTCGGCCGCCGCCGAGATGGTCACGTTGGCAGCCGCCGCGGGCTACGTCGTGCACTTCTTCCCTACCGGGCAGGGCAACATCATCGGCAACCCGATTCTCCCGGTCATCAAGCTCTGCGCCAATCCGCGCACCGTGCGGACTATGAGCGAGCATATCGACGTCGACGTGTCTGCCCTGCTGCGCAAGGAGATGACGCCCGACGGTGCGGGTGACGCACTGCTGGATTGCATGTTCCGAACCGCAAATGGCCGACTCACGGCAGCCGAGGCGCTGGGGCATCGCGAGTTTGTGCTGACCCGCCTGTACGAAAGCGCATAACCAGGGTTCGACCGCATAGAGGGCACACGCATGTCTCGTGAATATCTGAAAAAAGCGCCAAAGACCTCCAGCACCGATGCCGGTGACGTACGGGCCACCGTACAGGGCATCCTCGACGAGATCGAAGCGGGGGGCGAGGAGGCGGCCCGCAAGTACGCAAAGCAGTTCGATCGCTACGACGGCAATATTGTGCTAACCGACGATGAGATTGCCGCGGCTACGGACAAGGTCTCTCCGAAGCTGAAGGACGATATCCGGTTCGCCCACGACAACGTACGTCGCTTCGCCGAAGCGCAGATGAAGACCCTGATCAACGTGGAAACGGAGGTGGTGCCGGGCCTCATTGCGGGCCAGAAAAGCATCCCGGTCCGTGCCGCCGGGTGTTACGTCCCGGGCGGGCGCTACAGTCATGTCGCCTCGGCCATCATGACGGTCACCACCGCCAAGGTCGCTGGATGCGAGCACATCTCCGTCTGTTCGCCGCCACGACCCGAGATCGGCATCAATCCGGCCATTGTCTACACGGCGCATATCTGCGGCGCGGATTCCATCCTGGCCCTGGGTGGCGTCCAGGGGGTCGCGGCCATGGCATTCGGCCTGTTCGGCCAGCCTGAATCCGACATCCTGGTGGGCCCGGGGAACCAGTTCGTCGCCGAGGCCAAGCGCATTCTGTTCGGACGGGTGGGCATCGACATGTTCGCTGGTCCGACGGACAGCTTGATCCTGGCTGACGCGACCGCCGATGCGGAAATCGTCGCGGCCGACCTGGTGGGTCAGGCCGAACACGGCTACAACTCACCGGTCTGGCTGGTGACCGACAACCGGCCGCTGGCGGAAACAGTGCTGGAACTGGTCCCCCGGCACATCGAATCCCTGCCCGAGGTAAATCGCGACAACGCCACCGCCGCCTGGCGTGACTATGGCGAGGTGATCCTGTGCAGCGACCGCGAGGAGATGGCCGCCACGTCTGATGAGTACGCGCCCGAACACCTGACCGTTCAGGCCCAAGACCTGGACTGGTGGCTCGACCGTCTCAAGTGCTACGGCTCATTGTTCCTCGGCGAAGAGACCACGGTGGCCTTCGGCGACAAGGCCTCGGGCACCAACCATGTGCTGCCCACGTCCGGCGCGGCGCGCTACACCGGCGGCCTTTCCGTGCACAAATACATGAAAATTGTGACCTGGCAGCGGGCCACGCGCGAGGGAGCCAAACCGATTGCCGAGGCCACGGCGCGCATCTCCCGCCTCGAGGGCATGGAAGGCCATGCCCGCACGGCCGATATCCGACTGAAAAAGTATTTCCCGAACGAAACGTTCGATCTAACTGGGTCCGCGTGAACGTGTCCCAATGAATGCCCAGTTCACGCTAGCGGGTAAGGTCGCCTTGGTGACCGGTGCAACATCGGGCATCGGTCGTCGCCAGGCGTTGGCGCTGGCGGCAGCCGGGGCCGACGTGGTGCTGACCGGCCGTCGCGAGGCACAGCTGCAAGAGGCGATTTCCGAGATCGAGGCCGCGGGCGGCGCGGCGGCATCTGTCCCTGCGGATCTGGGTGACCGAGCGGTCTTGGCGCAGCTGGCCGAACGTGCCGCCGCACCCTTTGGTGCGATCGACATACTGATAAACGCGGCTGGTGTGAACCTTCGTCAAGCGGTCGACGAGATCTCATTCGATAGCTGGGATGCGACGTTGAATCTCAACCTCGCCGTGCCATTCTTTCTTGCGCGTGAGCTGGTACCTGCAATGCAGGAGAGAGGCTGGGGGCGGATACTGAATATCGCATCGCTGCAATCGAGCCGGGCCTTCCCCAATGGACTGGCCTACGGCGCCTCCAAGGGGGCTATTACGCAGCTGACACGCGCGATGGCGGAGGCCTGGTCGCGTCATGGCATTAACTGCAATGCGATGGCGCCCGGTTTTTTCCCGACCGAACTGACCGCGCCGGTCTACGAAAACCCGGAGCTGCTGCAAAAGCTCGCCGCGCAGACCACGATTGGGCGGAACGGCGAATTGTCGGATCTGGACGGCCTGACCGTAT
>JASFJQ010000106.1:0-6971 GCA_050121305.1 Chromatiaceae bacterium | reverse complement strand
AGCTCGACACCCGCGGCCCTGGCCAGGCGCGCCTCTTCGAGGCCGCCGATGCGGTCGACCCGAATACTCAGGCCACCGCGGTATTCATCGTTCACGAGAGTACCCTCGACGATCAACACACGGTCATTGGCGATCTCATTGCGATAGCGCTCGTAAGTCTCGGCGAACAACGCGGCCTCGATGCGTCCCGTCTTGTCATCGAGCAGCACCGAGGCCATGGTCCCCCGCTGGGTATTGCGCCGGTTCACCGCGACCACCATCCCGGCCACGGTTACCCTTTTGCCATGGCCGCGCCGACCACGCGGCTCACGCACATCGTCGAGCGTGAGCCGGGCGATCCGGCAGCTCACCAGCGCCTGCAGGTCAGCCTCGTAGAAATCCATCGGGTGGCCGGTGAGGAACAGACCCAAGGTGTCCTTTTCCCCGGCCAGTCGCTGCTCGTCCTCCCACTCCTCGATCGTGCCCGGCACATCGCCTGCGATCGGGACTGCGGTCGGTTGCGGCGCCGCTATGCCGAATAGGTCATCCTGACCCGCGGCCTGCATGATCGCATGCTGCTCGGCCATCTTCAGGGCGATTGGCAGCTGAATCATCAGCGTCGCACGATTCGCGCCCAAGCGATCCATGGAACCCGAGCGAATCAGGGACTCGAGCACCCGTCGATTGGCCTTCTTGAGATCGATGCGCCGACAGAAGTCGAACAGGTCTGCAAAGGGCCCGTCGCTTTCACGCGAGCCAACAATGCCTTCGATGGCTCCCTCGCCGACCCCCTTGATGGCGCCCAGGCCATAGACCACGGTGTCATCGCCATCGACGGTGAACATGTAGGCAGAACGATTGACGTCCGGCGGCTGGACTTGCAGCTTCATCGACCGGCACTCTTCAATGAGGGTCACGACCTTATCGGTATTGTCCATGTCCGCAGACAGCACAGCCGCCATGAAAGCCGCCGGGTAGTGGGCCTTCAGCCACAGCGTCTGGTAGGAGACCAGCGCATAGGCCGCCGAATGCGACTTGTTGAAACCATAGCCCGCAAACTTCTCCATAAGATCGAAGATGTAGGTCGCGGTATCTTCATCCACGCCGCGCGCGACGGCGCCCCGGCGGAAGACCTCGCCCTGCTTGGCCATCTCTTCGGGCTTCTTCTTGCCCATCGCCCGGCGCAGCAGATCGGCACCGCCCAGCGTGTAGCCGGCCAATACCTGGGCGATCTGCATGACCTGCTCCTGGTACAGGATGACCCCATAGGTCGGGGCCAGGATCGGCGCGAGATCCGGATGTGGATAGGCAACCGCCTGGACACCGTGCTTGCGCGCTATGAAGTCGTCGACCATGCCGGACTGCAGCGGCCCGGGACGGAACAGCGCCACCAGCGCGGTGATGTCGTCGAAGCTGTCAGGCTGCAGCTTGCTGATCAGCTTTTTCATCCCCGCCGATTCCAGCTGAAACACCGCGGTCGTCTCCGCGCTCTTCAGCAGCGTGAAGGCCTGGGGATCATCGACCGGTATCGTCGTGATATCGATCGGTGGCTGGCCCGACCGGCGCAGTTGCGCATTGACTGTCTTCAATGCCCAGTCAATGATAGTCAGCGTGCGCAGGCCCAGGAAGTCGAACTTCACGAGGCCGACCGCCTCGACGTCGTCCTTATCGAACTGCGTCACCAGGTTGCTTCCGTCCGGTTCGCAATACAGCGGGCTGAAGTCGGTCAAATTGCCGGGCGCGATGACCACCCCACCGGCGTGCTTGCCGGCGTTGCGCGCCAGGCCCTCCAGCTGTCTGGCCATATCGATCAGCTGCGTGATCTCTTCGTCCTGCGCATAGGCCTGTTTGAGGTCGTCGCTCTCCGCCAGCGCCTTCTCGAGTGTCATGCCGATCTCGAACGGCACCATCTTGGCCACCCGGTCGGTAAAGCCATAGGCATGACCGAGCACGCGACCCACGTCGCGCACCACCGCTTTGGCCGCCATCGAGCCGAAGGTGATGATCTGCGAGACGGAATCACGGCCATATTTGCGCGCGACGTAGTCGATCACATGGTCGCGCCTGTCCATACAGAAATCGATATCGAAATCCGGCATGGAAACACGCTCAGGATTGAGAAACCGCTCGAAAAGCAGATCGTGCTCGAGCGGATCGAGATCGGTGATCTTCAACGCATAGGCCACCAGCGAACCGGCGCCTGAACCACGGCCTGGCCCGACCGGGACATCATTGTCCTTGGCCCATTGGATGAAATCCGCGACGATCAGAAAGTAGCCCGGAAAGCCCATGCCGATGATGACATCGAGCTCAGTCTCCAATCGTTCTAAGTAAGGTTTCCGACGGTCGGCATAATCTTCGGCCGTGGAATCGAGAATTCGCTGCAGACGAGACTCCAGGCCCTTGCGTGACTCGGCGCGGAAGAAATCGTCGATAGTCATCGCGGCCGGGATCGGAAAGTCCGGCAGATAGCTCTCGCCCAGCGTGATCTCCAGATTGCAGCGCTTGGCGATCTCGACACTGTTGGCCAGTGCCTCGGGCACGTCGCTAAACAGCTCGACCATCTCGGTCGGTGAGCGCAGATACTGCTGGTCCGAATGCGACTTCAAGCGACGCGGATCGTCCAGGGTCCGCCCCTCATGGATGCATACCCTGACCTCATGCGCCGCAAACTCCTGCGGCCGCAAAAAACACACCCCATTAGTGGCGACCACGGGCACCGCATGGGCGGCTGCCAGTTCGACGCTCGCATGCAGGCAGTCCTCTTCCTCGCTACGTCCTGTCCGCACCAGCTGCAGATAGTACCGATCGCCGAACAGTTTCCGCCAAGCGTCCAGGCGCTGTTCCGCCAGCGCGCGGTGCCCAGACAGCAGCGCCCGCCCCACATCGCCCTCCCTCGCACCGGAGAGCGCGATCAGACCGGCGGTCGTCTCGGGCGTGAACCAATCGGGGTCCATCATTGCTCGCTCGAGACGCTGACCTTCACGGTAGCTGCGCGAGACCAGTTCGGTGAGATTGCGATAGCCCCGCGCGTCTTGCACCAGCAGGACCAGGCGGTCAGGTTTGTTGGCGTCGTCGGCATTGCGCACCCAGGCATCGACGCCGCCGATCGGCTTGATCCCGACTGCCATAGCGGCTTTGTAGAAACGCACCAACGCAAACATGTTCGACTGATCGGTCAGCGCGACAGCCGGCATATCCAACTCCGCCACCCGCTGCACCAAGGGTCTGATCCGCGCCACACCGTCCACGAGCGAATACTCGGAGTGCACATGAAGGTGAACGAACTCGGCTGGCATAACCTTGGTCAGGCTGACTGATAAGCGGTGAGTGATGAACCTGCAAATCTCACCGATTTCCTGCTGCGAGCGGCAATAGATTCCCTGACGGGGCGCTGTCCGATGCCATCCCTGGCACCGGCCCTTCGGGCGCACCGCGTGCAACCCGTTTCGCCCCTGGCGAAACCGTCTCGCTGCAGCCGGCTCCACGTAGTGTCGGCTACGCCTTCACCGTTTTGCGCTATGCGCGCCCTGCCATGGCGGCGTCGCGATACCCTCGCGACGAAAAACGGTGAGGTTTGCAGGCCACAGGATAACGCGGTCAAGCCGGGGGCGTCACGTTGGTTTGCCGCCGACCCTTGTCCCCCTTGGAAGGCACCTCGCGCAGTCGCACGGACGTCGGCTGATCGACTTAAATTAGTCGATCAGGCGGCTAACAGGGGCGAACGTGCGGCGATGTATCGGACTCACGCCAAGCGCCGCCAGGGCCTCCAGATGCGCCCTGGTCGGGTATCCCTTGTGCCGCGCCAGCCCATAGCCGGGGTACTGTGCATCCAACTCGACCATCTCCCGATCGCGCACCACTTTGGCAATGATCGAGGCCGCCGAGATGCACGGCTCGCTGGCATCGCCACCGACGATGGCGCGCGCAGCACAACCCAGCTGCGGCAGCCTGTTGCCATCGATGAGTGCGAACTGTGGCGCAATCGCAAGTCCGGCGACCGCGCGCTGCATCGCGAGCAGGCTGGCCTGCAGAATATTCAGGCGGTCGATCTCGGCGACGTCCGCACGCCCCAGCGACCACGCAAGCGCATCGGCGCATATCTGTTCGAACAATCGCTCACGACGCCTCGCCGGAACCTTCTTGGAATCATCCAACCCGTCGATGCGGCAGCCCGGCTTGAGGATCACCGCTGCCGCCACCACGGGACCGGCCAGCGGGCCGCGGCCCGCCTCATCGACGCCACAGACTAGGCTAGCCTGCATATTTCACCGTTTTTCGTAACGAGGGCGACGAGACGCCGCCATGGCGGGGGCACGCAGCGGAAGGCGGTGAAGGCGGAGCCGACACTACGTCGATCCGCCCGCAGCGAGACGGTTTCGCCGAGAGCGAAACGGGGCGCACCGTCTGGGCGAGGGTATCGGGGGCCGCAGCAGGAAATCGGTGAGTTATGCAGGCTAGACAACACCGCGTCCCCTCAACAGATCGACCACCGCACCTGCTGCTTCCTGGTTGGTATCGGTGCGCAGCTCGCGGTGGATCTCTGCGTAGCGTTCGGAGATCCGTTCACGCAGCGACTGGTCTTGAAAGAACTCCAGCAGCGGTGGCACTAGATGCGCTGGTTCGCATTGACCCTGTATCAGTTCCGGGGCAAGGCGCTCGCCGGCCAGCAGATTGGCCATAGCGATATGAGGTGTCTTGACCAGATTAAACATGCGTGCAACCGCATAGGTCGCGCCCTGCACCTTGTAACCGACCACCATCGGACGCTTGCTGAGCAAGGCCTCCAGTGTGGCCGTGCCTGACGCAGTCAACACCACGTCAGCTGCGGCCAGCGCCAGCCGACTTGCATTCCGGGCAAGTACCGCATCCAAGGACGGTGTCAGATGACGCAGCCTCTCCTCAAACAGCGCCTCAGTCAGTTCGGTAACCAGCGGCACCACGACCTGCAGTTCCGGGAGCCGCTGGCGCAGGGCAGCCGCCGCTTGCAGGAACGGACGCGCCAATCTGCCCACCTCGCTGCGGCGACTGCCAGGTAACAGCGCGAGCACCGGCCGGTCGAGCCGCAGACCCAGTGTTTTCCGCGCCGCTGCCCGATCGGGTTCCATCGGCATTTCAAGGGCCAGCGGATGACCGACATAGTGTGCCGATATTCCGTGGCGGGCGAGAAACGCCGTCTCGAACGGAAAAATGGTCAACAAGAGATCCGCTGACCGACGTAGCTGCCTCACCCGTCCACTGCGCCATGCCCACACCGTCGGGCTGACATAGTGAATTGTCGGCACGCCGGCATCCCGCAGGCTGCATTCCAAGCCGAGATTGAAATCGGGCGCATCGACCCCGATGAAGGCCGCAGGCGGTGTATCTCGCCAGCGTTCCCGTAGCTTCGAGCGCAGGCGCAACAGCCGCGGCAGGTGCTGCAGCACCTCGAATAAACCCATGACCGAGAGGCTGTCCATGGGCTCCCAGGCATCCATGCCACTGGCACGCATCAATGGGCCGGCCACGCCTTCGAACTGCACCTCTGGCAGGCGTTTGCGCAGCGCATCCATCAACCCAGCCGCCAGCAGATCACCAGAGGGTTCGGCAGCCACGATTCCTATACGCAGCGGCGTCACGCCAGCTCCTCTCAGCGTATGATGCTGCGTTCACTGAGATCGAGAAAATCAGCGAGCACACGCAGTTCCTCGTTGGCTGATGCGGCTGCGGCGATCTCCTCCCGCGCCGCCGCCAACGTTAGGCCCGCTGTATAGAGAATCTTGTAGGCGCGCTTGATCGACGCCAGCTGCCCTGGACTGAACTGACGACGGCGCAGACCTTCGGCATTGATACCGTGCGGTTTGGCCGGGTGCCCCCCCACCATGACGTAGGGGGGTATATCCTTGCTGACGATACTACCCATCGCAGCGAAGCAATGCTGTCCCACCCGGCAATACTGGTGAATGACACTAAAGCCGCCGAGGATGGCCCAATCGTCGACATGTACGTGTCCCCCGAGCGAGGCGGCATTTGCCATGACCACATGATTGCCGATATGACAATCATGAGCGACATGCGTATAGGCCATCAATAGATTGTCACTGCCGATCTTCGTTATCGACTCATCCTGGACCGTCCCGCGGTGGATCGTAGTGAACTCACGAATGACGTTGCGGTCACCAATCTCCAAATAGGTGGTCTCGCCGCCGTATTTCTGGTCCTGGGGATCTTCGCCGATAGAGGCAAATTGAAAGATTTGGTTGTCCCGTCCGATTGCGCAAGGGCCACGGATCACCGCGTGCGGCCCCACCTTGGTGCCCTTGCCAATCCGCACCCGCGGACCAATGACCGCGAAGGGCTCAACGACAACTCCCTCATCCAGCTCAGCTGCAGGGTCGATGACCGCACGTCGATCGATCACGTCTAGAGGGGCCGCGCCGTGCACATGATTTCAGCAGAGGCCACCAGGCTGCCGTCCACGGTGGCTTCGGCGGCAAAGACCCAGATCTCGCGGCGATTCTTGAGTACCTCGACCTCGAACCGCAACTGATCACCCGGAATGACCGGCCGCTTGAAGCGTGCCTTGTCTACACCAACCAGATAATAGATACACTCCTCCGGCACCGCGGCGCTCTCCATCGCCAGCAAACCGGTCGCTTGCGCCATCGCCTCAATCAGCAACACCCCTGGCATAACCGGCTTGGTCGGGAAATGTCCCTGGAAAAAGGGCTCGTTGACGGTAACGTTCTTGAGTGCGATCAGACGCTTGCCCCGCTCAACTTCGATCACCCGGTCCACCAACAAAAACGGGTACCGATGCGGCAGCAGACTCTTGATCTTCTGGATATCCATAACGTATCGCGCAATCTCCAATTTCGTTGCCGCTAGCCCGGAAATCTCACCGGGATGTGGGATTTTGGGGCGATAGGGTCAAGCAGCTTGGGTGATCGTTCGAAAAAGCATAGCCGTCGCTATGGTTTGAGAAGGATCGCGCAAGATGCGAAGGCCAAATC
>JASFJQ010000105.1:0-6975 GCA_050121305.1 Chromatiaceae bacterium | reverse complement strand
CACTCGAACCATCACTGCAACCCGGCCATCGCATTAAGCTTTTTCTCGATGGGGGCGCGGTGCAAGGCGAGTTCGACAGTCCTGCAATTGAACTGAATGGGGTGCTACGTGGCACGCACAACCTGCGCGCCGTGGTCTCCGACGCCAACGGTCGGCGTCTGGGTGATTCACCGACGGTCCGGTTCACGCTGCGAAAGACCACGATCTACGATCGCCAGAACGTGACGCCACCCCCAAAACCGGGTGAACCTGCGCAACCGATAGAGCCCGCGCCCGAAAATCCAATCGAGCCTGCCCCGGGCAACCCGATTGCGCCGCCCGCCGGCGGCCCAGTCAGCGCGCCACCGCCCAGCGGAACCAACCCCGCCTTCGCACCACGTTACAGTCCCTGAGCGCGGTCCGCTGCCCCCACTGCGCGCGCGGACGGGTTCGTTCTCTCCCAGCCGGCCAGTGGTCCCCGCCGATCGCCGATCACGGATCTGATCTCGACACGCCCACGCCCTCATGCACTACAATGGTGCAAAGCGTCCCAATTGGTGCGATAGGCCACGGGGCCAGCGATCCGCATTAGATTCAAGCCATTGTTTTGACGGAGAAATACAGCGAACTTCACCGGCGGGGTACTTTGCCCTACTGGCCCGAACCTTGCTTTCTGACTTGGTATGCAGGTCTCCATGACAGCCTTGACTGCGCTCAGTAGCAACGTCCTCGACAATCTTGCGTCGGCCGTGATCGTCTTCGATGCGGACCTGCGCGTGTGCTACCTAAACCAGATGGCCGAGATGACGCTCGCTGTGAGCGCCAAGCACGTGGTTGGCGCATTGCCCGGGGCCTGGATGGTCTGCCACGGCGAGGCGGTGGTAGACCTTATCGACGCAGCGGCCGTTGGCGCCCCGATCACCAAACGCGGCGTCGTCCTGAAGGTCGACCGCACCGAGATTACCGTCGACTGCACAGTGACGCCCGTGATCGACGACGATGGCGACAAGATCACCATCGTTGAACTGCAGCCGATCGACCGGCATCTGCGAATTACCCGCGAGGAGCGGCTGCTTACGCAGCAGGCCTTGACGCGCGATGTCGTGCGCGGCCTGGCGCACGAGATCAAGAATCCCCTTGGGGGCCTGCGGGGGGCGGCACAGTTGCTGGAGAGCGAACTCGACAGCGACGACCTTAAAGAGTACACACGGATCATCATCCAGGAGGCCGATCGCCTGCAGGAACTGGTCAATCGGATGCTCGGCCCCAGCCGCCCCCCGGCCTATGCCCCACTCAACATTCACCATGTCCTCGAACGCGTGCGTGCGTTGGTATTGGCCGAAACTGGTGACGGCATCGTCATCGATCGGGACTACGATCCCAGCATCCCGGAGCTCGCGGGCGACAGAGATCAACTGATACAGGCGGTGTTAAATGTCTTAAGAAACGCGGCCCGGGCACTCGGGGACGAAGGCACCATCGTGCTGCGCACCCGCATCCAGCGACAACTGACGATCGGCAGTGGGCGCTATCGTCTGGCGGTCCAGATCGATATTGTTGACAACGGGCCCGGGATTCCGCCGGAGATCGCCGACACCCTTTTTCTGCCGATGGTCACCGGCGGCACTGGCGGCATGGGTCTCGGCTTGGCCATTGCGCAGTCATTAATCAATCAGCACGGCGGACTGATCGAATGTAGCAGTCGTCCCGCCGAGACCACTTTCACCATCTTGCTTCCGCTCGGCAACGAAGCGGCAAATGCCTTGGGCCAGGAGGGCGAATCTCATGACTGAGATGAACGAGGTGTGGGTCATCGACGATGATCGCTCCATTCGATGGGTGCTGGAGAAGGCGCTGACCAAGGCCGGTATGCAGGTCACTACATTCTCCAATGCCAATGGCGTGATGGAGGCCCTGGAGCGTGGTGAGCCGGAGGCCATCATCTCGGATGTCCGGATGCCCGGTATGGACGGCTTCGCGCTCCTCGAGAGAATCAAGCTAAAACACCCTGAACTGCCCGTGGTGATCATGACCGCCCACTCCGACCTCGACAGTGCGGTGTCCGCTTATCACAGTGGTGCCTTCGAGTACTTGCCAAAACCCTTCGACATCGAGGAGGCCGTTGAGCAGGTGCAGCGGGCCTGCAAGCTGCGCCGCGAGGCGCGGGCGAGCGCCGAGCATCAGACCGTGGCGGCAACGGAGATCATTGGTGCCGCCCCGGCGATGCAGGAGGTCTTCCGTGCGATCGGGCGCCTGGCGCGATCGAACATCACGGTCCTTATCAATGGGGAATCTGGAACCGGCAAGGAGCTTGTCGCGGATGCGCTACACAAGCACAGCCCGCGCGCCAATGGACCCTTCATCGCGCTGAACATGGCGGCCATACCGCGTGATCTGCTCGAATCGGAGCTGTTCGGTCATGAGAAGGGCGCATTTACCGGCGCGCAGGCGAGGCGCATCGGGCGATTCGAACAGGCAAACCACGGCACGCTCTTTCTGGACGAAATAGGCGACATGCCCGCGGAGCTGCAGACGCGCTTGTTGCGGGTGCTGTCCGACGGCGAGTTCTACCGCGTCGGCGGCCATGAGCCCGTCAAGGCCGACGTAAGGATCATCGCCGCCACACATCAGGATTTGGAGCAGCTGGTACTCGATGGGCGATTTCGGGAGGACCTATTTCACCGCCTGAACGTGATCCGTATCCATCTCCCCGCGCTGCGCGAGCGCCGTGCGGATATCCCGCTGCTGATGGAGCACTTTCTGAAACTTGCGGCACAGGAACTTGGCGTCGAAGTAAAAATCCTGTTGCCTGAAACGGTCGCTGAATTGCAGTCACTGGAATGGCGCGGCAACGTACGTCAGCTCGAGAATACCGCGCGCTGGCTCACGGTGATGGCCTCGGGGCGAGAGATCCATTGCGAAGATCTGCCACCGGAGCTGCATCGTGAGCAGATCTCGGAGGGCAATGAGGGCGACTGGCGTATGGCGTTGCGCACCTGGGTCCGCAACAGCCTCAGCGCGGAAAAGGTCGGATTACTGGATCAGGCGATGCCGGAGTTCGAGACCATCATGATCGAGACCGCACTCGAGTTCACTGGCGGGCGCAAGCAGGACGCGGCCCGCCTGTTGGGTTGGGGTCGCAATACCCTCACGCGCAAGATCAAGGAGCTCGGCCTGGAGGACGAGCACCGCGAGGCGGGCTGAAAAGGCGCGGACATACGCGAAATGGACAGCACCAGCATCGAACTACCGGGATCGCAGATTAGCGCGGTGAAGGTACAGGACGACACCGTCCGGATTGAGTTTGCGCCCGCCTATCTCGTGAAAAGCATGACCGGCTCCGCGGAACGCACACGCTGGTGGCAGAACGGTGCGCTGGTCTTCGAGGGCGCGGTGCTCGACGCAGCGCATCCGCTACCGGCGCTACCGGCCGCATGCAGCGGCGGCGATGTCGGAGAAAACGTCTTCACCTATCGTGACATGGTGCCGGTTCCACTGAATAGTCGCGGCCATGCACACTGCGCGCTGCGCGTTGGCGGCGAGTTGATCAGGGTCACTGCGGCTTCCGTACGCCTCGAAATGGTCGACGTACCCAAGTACATTGAGCACCTGCGGCGCGAATAGCTGAAAGGCAACACCCCCCGAACGGGGATCTCTCAACGCGACAGCAATTCGTCCGCGCGTCTCCCAATATCGAGCGCGGCCTCGGCGATATGTTGGCTGAGCCTGGGTGAGGCCCGTCGGACGCCGAGGCGGTCAAACGCCGATATCTCATCGGCAGCAGGCGGCTGGCGATGGCGCTCGTCGCCCGCCACCGCGTGCCATTGTGCGACCAGCAGGATATCGGTGTAGTCGGCCTCGCCAGGATGGTCGCGTCTCCAATCGTTGCACAGGTGCGCCGCTTCCACGGCTTCTTGGGGCATCCCCCAATAGGTCAACAATATCCGGCCCAGATCCGGCCGGCTCGCGTGCAAGACATCATCCAGCGTCTTGGCCTGTGCGAGATCCTCGTGTTGATCCGCGTAACCCAGGATCACGGGTTCGGCGATGCTGTGCAGGAGTCCGATGAGTGCCGCATACTCCGGGTCGAAACGCTCACTTACACGAGCCAGGGAGCGACTGATCGCCGCGACCCGCATGGTTCGTTGCCACCAATCGCGCAATCGATCGCGGATCACCGAAGAATTACTGCGCAGCGATTCGCGCAGCACGCAGTTTACGGTCAGACCCAGGGTCTGTTCGGTGCCGAGGCGTTGTACGGCCATCCGGGTGCTGCGAATCGAGCTTGCCTCACGCCCGGTTGCCATCGCCGCGCGCAGCACCTTCAGAGAAAGGGCTGGACAGATCGCCAGTGTGCTTGCCAGGCGGCGCGGGTCATCGACCAGCTGCTGCAAGGCGCGACCGATCTGAATCGCCACCTCGGGGTCAGAGGGTACGACGATACGGTCTCGATGGAGGTCGATGAAGACGTCGAACAGCACCGGGTGGTCTGTTTCGACATTGTCAGGCGCCGGCGCGGCCTCGATAACCCCGATCTCCTCGATAAGCATGCTCGACGTGGCGCGAGGCTTGGTGAGGCGCTCGAGCGCCTGTTGTTCTAGCAACAGGTAGCGCACGTCGGTCAATGCAGTGACCCGATAGCGCGATGGCCGCAGACGCGATAGCGGGTCTTGCGCGGCCCGGTCGGTGTCGCGCACGACGCGCACTGCACCGTCTGCCGCGAGCAGCTCGAGTGTTCCCTGTAGCAGAAACAGCAGGCGCGTATCGTCGCTGCCGATCGCCAGAAGCTGCGTACCGGGTGCGGCATGCCGGAGATCCGCCGACTGAGCGAGTTCCCCGAGCTGGTTGTCGTCGAGATCGGCGACATGAGGCATGCCGCGCAGCAGATCGTGAAGTGAGGTTTTGTTTCCCAGAGACATCCAATATCCCTCGGCGATGGCGCAGGGCCCACGCGACCGGGACGGGAATGTTAGCCTTTCTCGGGGGCGTTGGCTATCGGCGCCGTGTCGGTCGTTCAGCCGGCGAGCAGCCGCCTGGCTGCGGCGACCTCGTCATGGTGTTGGTGCAGCAGCTCGAGCCCACTGTCGATATCGGCCGCCGACAGCCCCAGACGCCCGAGTGCCGGGACCTGCGCGGCATCGATGTCCCCACCGATCCCTTCATGCAGCTGGGCCGCGATCACCAGATCGGCATAGTCGGCCGGACCGCTTCGATCGCGATACCAGTTCTCTGCCTCTTTGGCGGCGGTGACAAGGCCATCCGGCAGGCGCCACTGTGACAGGATCATCGCGCTGAGCTGGCTACGCAGGGCGTTGAGGCTGGATTCCAGTGCCGCAGAATTGCCGACCACCTCGGGCAGGCCACGCGCGTAACCGAGCACGGCCACGCTACCGATATCGTGAATCAGTCCGGCGAGCAGCGCCTCATGCGGGTTGAAACCGCCGACTTTGTCGGCCAGTACCTGAGCGAGCGCGGCAATTCGCCGGCTGTGCTCCCACAACGCGAACATGCGTTGTTCCAGTTTTTTGTCGTTGGTCCTGAACAGCTCCCGTAGCACGAACGCGATGACCAACATCTGGGTGTCGTGCATACCCAGGCGCGCGACCGCCTCGGCCACGCTGCCGATCCGCGATACACCGCCATAGCGGGCGCTGTTTGCGGCCTTCAGGAGTTTTGCCGCGATCGCGGGGTCTGTCTCTATCAGCCCGGCAACCCGGCGGGCGTCGCTGTGCTCGTCCTGGACGGCCTCCCCGATTCGAATGGCGACATGGGGGAGGCTGGGCAGCAGCAGTTTTCCGCAGTTGAGATCTTCATAGATCTGCAAGGTCAGACGGTTCTCTGCGCCCATCTGCGCAAGATCGTCTTCTTCTTCTACTTCGTAGGCCCCCAAAGACAGCCCCGAACTCTGCTGCATATCACTGCGGGCCTCCTCTAGCAGCGCATTGTCGATGCGCAGAAAACGCACCCTGCTCTCCGCAACCACGCGGTAGTGGCTCGGGCGCAGACGTGCCAACGGGGCATGCGCAGAGGGGTCCGTGTGCTTGACGAGCTTGATCTTGCCGTCTTCGGCCACCAGGCGACAGCTGCCCTCGAGCAGATACAGGGTATTGTCCTCGGTCGCCCCATGCTGCAGGAGCACGGCCCCCTTTGGCTCTTCGCACACCAGCAATTGCTGGCTGAGCGCCATGAGATCGTCCGTCGACATTTCTCTTAAGGTGCTGAGGTTGCGCAATTCAGCGGGAGAGGGGTGCTCGTTGGTTTCGGTCATACTGGCCCTGGCCGGATGATGCTTCTTGTTCCCTGAACATCGGCGGGTGGCCCGATGTCTTGAGAGCAGCCGGACACAAAAAAACCCGCCGGCGGCGGGTCTTTCGGGCGTCACCCGGGTTTCAGAGCGCAGAAGAACCCACGATCTGATGCGACAGTTCCACGACGCGCATGGCCTTTTTCATATAGACCTCGCGGTAGTCTTTCAGCAGGCCTTCTTGCGAATAGTAGTAATCTTTGCCGGAGATGCCATGGTCGTGCTCGATGTCGATGAACTGCTTCTGCATGTCCAACATCTCGGTGATCAACTTCGCTTTCTCTGCCTTCAGGGCCTCGATATCACTCATAATTCTCTCCAGATTCGGTTGAGAGTCCTCTGCGCCCGCAGGAGGCGCGTCCAGGAAGTATAACCTATTGCTAATGTTCCAAGGAAGAGACCATTGCCCGGGCCATCAACAGGCGCACAGCGCTGTTCCCTCTGGCGAGTTCAGGCGCAGCGCACCGCTGATTTGGCCAACGTGAGCCAGCTCATGGCGATCGAGGTAGGCGAGGATGCCTTGGTTTATCTTGGGCAGGACCAAGGGGTCGTAGAACAGGGCAGTCCCGACGCCGACTGCGGTGGCGCCTGCCAGCAGGAACTCGATCGCGTCCTCGGGCGACGTCACCCCGCCCTGGCCGATGATAGGAATGCCGTGGGCCTTGGTGACCTGGTAGACCTGATGCACCTTG
>JASFJQ010000104.1:0-6989 GCA_050121305.1 Chromatiaceae bacterium | reverse complement strand
AAGTCGCGGTAGACCAACAGGTAGGTGAAGGCCGCGATCGGATAGGACTTCTCACCCGGTGCATTGACGATCGAGGGTTTCAGGTAGGTCCCTGGACTGGGCGGGGTATTGCGCTCGGCCTCCTGCACCCCCAGCGTAGTCGGCCAGACGCGCGCCCCGGCGCGATTTATCAGGGCGGCGTATTTCAGACCGGCATTCTGGGCGTATTTCAGTTCCAGATAGCCGATACCCCCGGGCTCGAGCAGGATACGGTGGGCGACGCCGTCATTGCCCTCGCCGGACCAGTCGTCGCCAGTGGGCCAGAACACACGCTTCCCAGTGCCCACGTTTTCCCGCCAGACATCGCTGACGGCACTGAGATAGTCAGTGAAGATATGCGTGGTGCCAGACGAATCCCTGCGGTGGGCGACGCGGATTGGTGTCGAGGGCAGGGTGACGCCAGGGTTGATCGCCGCGATGCGCGGATCGTCCCAGGCGGTGATCTCGCCGAGGTAGATTGCCGCGATCACCTCACCGGACAGGGTAAGCTCGGCCGCCAGATCCGGCAGGTTGTAGGCAATCACGACCTGGCCGAGCACGGTCGGAATCGATAGCAGCGGCGCAGGCAGGGCGCGCTCCTCACTCTTTTTCAGCAGCGCGTCCGATGCGCCGAAATCGACGTTGCGTGCGGTGATCTCTTTGATGCCGCGTCCGGAACCGACTGCGCGGTAATGGATCGAGATCTCGGGGTTCTGACGATGGAACAGGGCCCGCCAGCGGGCATAGATGGGGGCCGGGAAGGTCGCGCCGGCACCCTGTACCTCGACTTGATCGCCGATACAGCCGGTCAGCAGTAACATCGAGGCCGCCAACAATACGGCTGGACGCGCTATCTGCTTGCATAGAATGGTCGGTGACATCGGCATTCACCTCGCGGTACTTTCGGCCTCGAACCGGTCACGTAGGCCGCTCGCAAGCTCTGCGGGCAGCTCACCGGTGCGCTCCAGTTCGTTAATGACGTCCAAGCGAGCGTCATAGACGACACGGGCGACCATACGGTTGCGCATCATCTCGGCGGCCCCGGCGTAGGATTCGGTCAGCATGTCCAACCTGGCCCGCGCCATGTCCTCCAGATGGCGGTAGTAGTTCGCGCATTCGGTTACGTCTTGTTCGTCGGCACCGGCAAACTGCCGCAGCCGATCCATCTCGGCAGTTACGGCGGCGGCCCCGGCAATCACCGCCAGTGACTCCTCGGTGATCGCCTCGATCCGACGCCGCTGGAAGCGGTCGACCCAGGGGATCTTCGGGAACACCTGTTGCAGGACGCGAAGAACGCCGAGGCCATCGCGGCGATCGGACGGGAGACGCTGGTCCTCGACGACCGGCCCCTGTTCCCGATCGACACTGATGCTCTTGTTCTTGAGATCCCGCTCCAGTGCCTGCTGGGCCCGGCGCGACAGCAGACCATCCTCGAGGCGATGCAGGTAGGTCTTGCGCTGCACCGCAAAGGCCTGTAGCCAGAGCAGTTTGCGGCGCTTCGCGCGATTGGCGCCGAGTTTGCTATGCAGCGCGTTGAGCCTTGCCTCGGCGCGCTCCAGTTCGAGCCGGTGGGGGGCGGTGATGCTATCGCGCAGTTCCTGGCTGATCGGGATCACCGGTTTGTGGGCCAGCAGCCGCTCCAGTACGCCCCGGGCCGCCTCCACGGCGGCGTAGGCGCCGAGATACTCCAGTGCAGGTGACGGCCTGTTCAGGCCGAGCCTCTGGATGATCCAGCTCATGGTGGTGCCGTTGACCAACAGCGTGAACAGGGTGACACCAAAGGTAAAATCGATGATCTGCCAGCGATAGGGGAAGTGTTTCGGCAGGCTCATCGCGAGCGCAATGGCAACGGCGCCGCGCAGGCCGCCCCAGCTGAGTATGACCCGGTAGCGATGATCGATGGGTTTGGCCCCCGGCACGAGATTCAATGCCGGTACCAGGCTGTTCACTACCGCGAAACGCGCCATGATCACGACCGCGATTGCGATCAATACGGGATACAGCAGGCCCTCCGGGTTGCTGTGGATATGGGCGAGAAATACCTTCTCGGAGAGACCCAGCATTAAGAAGATCAGTGAGTTGGCGACAAAGGCCGCATCGTCCCAGAACATCTCTAGGTAGTCGTGCACCTTCTGTTTGTACAGCGAAGGGCCGTAATAGCCAATCGTCAGGCCGGCGCTCAGCACCGCCATGATCCCCGAGGCACGCAGAAAATGATCGGCGACGATGAATGCCCCGTAGGCGGTCACCAGCGTAAAGGTGATGTGTACCAGCGGCTGGTTGCCGATCAGCGGGATGGTGCGCACGACCAGCCAGCCGAATACCAGGCCGACCAGCAGACCGCCGAAAAACACCGCGAAGAAGTCGATGATGCCGCCGGTGATCGTCTCGACGTCGAGGATGCCGGTGGCGATGACCGCGAGGATAATCTGAAATGTCACGATGGCCGTTGCGTCATTGAATACGCTCTCACCCTCCATGAGGATATTGAGCCGTTTCGGGGCCCCGACCTCCTTGAACAATGCGATCACCGCGACCGGATCGGTGGCGGAGATCAGACAGCCGAATATCAGTGCCGATTCGAACGGCAGTGGTGTCAGTAGATAGATCAGGCCACCGATCAATCCGGTAGAGATCAACAGACCCGGCCCGGCCAGGGTCAGCGAAGGCACTAGGTTGCGCATCAGTACCGGCACGTCCATGTTGAAGGCCGATTCGAAGATCAGGATCGGGATGAACAGGAACATGATCATCACCGGTTCGAGCTTCAGGACATCCAGCGAATGCGACAACTCCGGGTAGTCGTCGGCAAAAAAGGCGACAGCGACGCCGATCACCACCAGGCCGACGGTATACGGGAATCGGATGCGTTTGGTAACGACCGCAGAGACGGCGGCGACAAACAACAGGGCCACCACGGCCATGACGGTGGTCACAAAGGCCTCGTGTTCCATCTCTGCCTCTATCGGCCTGTGCGGTCACGCTAGCCTGTAGCAACCTTTGCGGTCCAGGGGCGATCAGACGTCGCAGCAGACGACACGAAGTGAATATGGGATCAACCCTAAGATATTCGGGTTTCAGCAATGTGACGCCTGCCCCGATCGGGGGCCGCGGCAGGAAATCGGTGAGATGTGCGAGCTAGTTCTCGGGGGCGCGCTCTGCGCCCGAGCCAGGCGTCTCCGGCGTCTTGTTGGGCGCTGGATTTGAGAAGCGTATGCGCCCCGGCGATACGGTGCCGCCGGAGATGATGAAGGTCATTGCCTCGTCCATGGTCCAGTCCAATGAGACCAGCGTATCGATCGGAACGATCTCCAGATAGCCGGATGTCGGGTTCGGTGTTGTTGGTACATAGACCGCGGCCAGGTCTATTCCGGTGGCTTCGTCCACGAACGTGGTGGTCACGAAGCCGACGGCCTTCATCTGTCTGTGCGGAAACTCGATCAGTACCACCCGCTGGAGCCCGCCCTCCGGCTTCCGTTGAAATGCCTGGATCAGTTGCTTGGTCGCCCCGTAGACCGTGGTTACCAGCGGGATGCGGGCGAGCATGGACTCGAGTAGCGCAAAGATTCGGCGTCCCAAGAGTCGTGATACCGCCCACCCGAGGAGATAGAGCGCGAGGATGGTCAGCAGGATTGCGAGCCCGGATTGAAGCCATGGTACTTCGAGCAGCCATTTCTCCAAGACCGGCGAATGCTCGCCCACTGTCCTGGCGATGACTCGGACCGTGGGCCTCCCGAAGTTGGAAAGCTGCCTGAGAAAGAAGTCGAAGACGAGCACTGTCACCAGGATGGGTATGACAGTGAGGACACCTGCAAACAGATAGCGCTGAGCTTGGCGAAACATGCGTTGGTTAACCGCCTGGCGACAACAGATAGGCCCAATATTGCATCAGCGGAACGCTTTTTCTAGAACCCTGCGCGCACGAACGAAGCCCATGGCTCGATCGTCGGTTTGTCCAACCCCGCCAAGTCAGACCCCGCCGGCTGTCAGTCCACCTCGTAGCCGTAACGCCGAATGGTTGCCTTCGCGTTGTCACCCTGCAGGTAGGCGATAAAGGCCTCGGCGGCGGTATTCCCAGGCCGGAGCAATACCGCGTCCTGGTGTATCGGGTCATACATCGACCGCGGTGGGATCCAGCGCGATCCCTTTGCGTCGTCAGCGACCTGCGACATCGCGACGAAGCCGGCCTGGGCGTTGCCAGTCACCACGAACTGGTAGGTTTGCGCGATACTGTCGCCGCGAACGAGTTTGGGCGTGAGCGCGTCAGTGAGCTGTAGTGCCCCGATGATCTGCATCGCCCCGTTGCCGTAGGGCGCGATCTTCGGGTTGGCAATGGCCAGGCGTTGTATATCCGGCGACCGAAGGGAATCTGGGGTGCCGTCGAGCAGCCCGGGATCGCGGCTCCACAACACCAGCCTGCCCGTCGCATAGGTGAATCGGGAACTGCCGATGGCCTTTTGTTCGATCAACTTAGGGCGGTCTTGGTCGGCCGCCAGGAATACGTCGAAAGGTGCGCCGTTGAGGATCTGGGCGTAGAGCTTACCGGTGGATCCATAACTGACGATGGCCCGGTGACCGGTATCGGTGGCGAACTGTTGTGCGAGCTCTTTCATCGGCGCAGTGAAGTTTGCCGCGGCTGCGACCTTCACCTCGGCGGCTTGCGAGGGGCCGATGAGGCCACCGCACAGCGTGATACCCCAGATCAGCATGGTGGCGAGTCGGGTCACGGTGGATAGGCTTCTCATGTTCTCATTCTCGCCGTCCGTATCGCGATATGCTACCGACTCGGGCGACTATGAGCGCTTCCACGGGCGCCGGACCGGCCGCGCTGCTGGTCCGCGGACCGACGGCCTGGCGAGAGGTGGCCAATTCACCCGACATCAACCAGGCGATGGCAGTTCTGAGCACGGCTGCGTGGGGCGAGGCGCCCGATTGGGGGCTCAGGCTTCAGCCAAGCCTCCGCAGTTGCATCGTTGTGCAGTTACCCCAGTCTGCAGCGAACGCGACGGCGGCAATCTCCGGCATGGGACGGGCGTACAGGTAGCCCTGGGCGAAGGCGCAGTCCAGGTCGAGGATGGTCCGCTCCTGGGCCCGTGTCTCCACGCCCTCGGCGACCACAGCCAGGTCGAGATGATTGGCCAGGTTTGCGATCGATGCGACGATCTTGTCGTTCTTCTCGCAGCTACTTAGGTTTTTCACGAATCCGCGATCGATTTTGAGCGTGTCGAACGGGAACTGGTGAAGATAACTCAGGCTCGAGTAACCGGTGCCAAAATCGTCGATCGCAATCGAATACCCGCGGTCGCTGAGCTGTGTCAGCGCCTCGGCAACGGCCGCTGGATGGGAGACCAGTGTTGTCTCCGTGACCTCCAGCTTCACTTGTGTTGGGCTGACGCCGGCATCGCGGGTCATACGGACCACGTCGTCGACAAAACGTGGATTGGTGAAATCACGGGCCGAGATATTGATGGAAACAAAAAGTTCTTCGGCACCTGGCGGCGTAGGGTAGATCGCCGACAAGCGACCTAGAAACCCGCAGGCGCTTCGGAAAACCTGGGCCCCGATTGGGACGATCAGGCCGCTGGCCTCGGCAGTCGCCAGGAAATCGGCCGGCAGCAGTAAACCCCGTTCGGCATGATGCCATCGCAACAGAGACTCGAAGCCCACCAGGCGTTTCGCCCGGAGATCGATGATCGGCTGATAATGGAGGGTGAAGTCATCATGATGCAACGCATCGTTCAGCTCTTCTTCTAGCTTGATCTCGTTGATTGCATACTTGTAGTCGTTCGATGCTATCCCGAGCCCGTCCCCCATGGAACCAAACCGCGTTGAATCTGAACCATGGCCGAGCTCGATGGCCTGTAGCCCCTTGAGCGTAGCGCGGAAGCGTTCCAGGATGATCCCGAGATACATCCGCAGGATCGGGTCGGCCTGGTTGATGCGGTTGTGTAGTTGCTCCCGAGTAATCCGAATCAGTCGGCAGGGCTCCAGCGTGGTGATCGTGGCGCTGCGCCGGTGCTCGTCGATGATCGCCATCTCCCCGAACACCTCTCCGGCGCCGCGGTGTCCCAGCACGATTTTCCTACCCCGCCGAATAACCGACACTTCGACGGTGCCGTACTCGATCACGTAGGCACTATCGCAGACATCTTCTTCGTGAAAGATCGTCTCGTTGGGACCGACGGACACCTGGGACCCGACTTGTTGCATAAGGCGCCAGCCGCGTTGCGTTACCGATTGCAGAAAGGAAGTCGGCCGCGAGACGGCAAAATGTAGTGGCTGACGCGTTAGATTCGCCGATCATGAAGGAATTCGTGCATCGCGTTCCTGAACTGCCGCAAGGGAAGCATTGCACGGCACGTGATCGGTGAAATATGCAGGCTGGCGCTGCTTGAGCTTATTCGGGTTCAGTAACCGCAAAACGGTTGGCACCACGAGGAGAGCCGGGGGTCTCCCAGCAGACTGGCCCTTGCGGTTTCAGTGACGATCGCCGGCACCAACGGCTATCAGATCCGTTGATAGCGTGAGTCATGTCGTCCTGAGACATCTCTTAGAGCGAAGGCGGGGTCAACGCACTCGCTCAAGCCAATTTCCCTTCACGAAAATTAAATTGTCTGGGACAAGAATTGGGTCGCCAACAGCGTGGTAGTTAATGGGATCGTGAGCGCCTCTGTAGCTGTCCATTGTGCCGTGCGGAGCGAGTGGGCCTTTCCAATAGGGGCGCTCGCAAGCAAGCTGATGAAAAGCGGTGACCTTTATGGAGGGGAACAATGAGCAAGCTATACTTTCTGCTGCCGGATGAAGATACGGCGACGAACGTGGTCGCCGACCTGAAAGCTGGGGGTTTCCGCGAGCACGATATTGGGATCGTGGCCCGTGACAGGGCCGCATCGTTACCGGTGGCCGACGCCAGCGACACCAGCGACTTCAAACCCGCGATTGCACAGGGCGTCGTGCTCGGAGGGGGGACC
>JASFJQ010000103.1:0-7013 GCA_050121305.1 Chromatiaceae bacterium | reverse complement strand
GGGTGTTGAAATCATCCGCCATTGCGGCATGGAATCTCTTCTCCAGCGCCTCATCCGATGCCGGCTGGACGTCCGGAAGACCACGCAGTGCGGTGTAGAAGCGGGTCAACGCGGCACGCGCATTGTCGAGATGGTCGTCGTCGTAGTGAAGCGGCGACCTGTATTGGCTGGTCAGGATGAAATAGCGCACCTCCTCCGGTCGGTAGCGCGCCAGGATCTCACGCACGGTGAAAAAGTTGCCCAGCGACTTGGACATCTTCTCGTCATTGATGCGTACAAAACCATTGTGCATCCAGTAGCGGACGAAGGGATGACCCGTGGCCCCCTCCGACTGCGCTATCTCGTTTTCATGATGCGGAAAGGTCAGGTCGGCCCCTCCGCCGTGGATATCGAAGGTGGCACCCAGCGCCTTGGTCGACATCGCTGAGCATTCGATATGCCAGCCCGGACGTCCAGGGCCCCAGGGCGACTCCCAAGCGGGCTCACCCGGCTTGGCCGATTTCCACAGCACAAAGTCCAGCGGGTCGCGCTTGACCTCGTCGGGCTCCACGCGCGCCCCGGCCTGCAGATCTTCAATCGATTTTCCGGAAAGCCGGCCATAGCCGGGAAAGCTAGTCACGTCGTAATACACGTCGCCGTTATCCGCGACATAGGCATGCCCGCGCTCGATCAGACGCGCGATCATCGCGGTGATGTCGGGTAGATGCTCGGTCGCCCTGGGTTCCTGATCGGGCGGCAGTATCCCCAAGGCCTCCGCGTCTTCGTGCATCGCACGGATGTAGCGTTCGGTCAGTTCGGTAAAGGGTTCACCCCGTTCGTTCGCGCGATGGATGATCTTATCGTCGATATCCGTGATGTTGCGGACATAAGTAACCTCGTAGCCCAGCCATCGCAGGTAGCGCGCGACTACATCGAACACCACCATGACCCTGGCATGCCCTAGATGGCACAGGTCATACACCGTCATGCCGCACACGTACATGGAGACCCGCCCCGGGTGGAGCGGCGTGAACGTCTGCTTGGCGCGGTGGAGATCGTTATAGATGCTCAACATGGTAATTCGGGAAAAACTCGTCAGCACGAAAGAGGTTGCACAACATACTAAACTGCAACGCGGGCAGCATCGATACGCCCGGTGGTCTGATGATGCCGAGGCGCAACATCGACGCTCGAATTGTATCGCCTGCGCCGGCGCAGACAAACGGCCCTCGAACCGGCTCGTACCGCAGGACGCTCCTATCTCACCGTGACAGCGAGGACCGCTGCCCCCTTCCGGCCCGGACAAAGGGTTTTGCAGCGCCGCTCGCACGGCTACACTATCGCCCCCTATTCGCGAATCGAGGTCCATCGATGAAACCCATTGCGCTGTCGCTGCTTGCCGGCCTGCTGTTCCTGGTTTGTTCGGCGGCACAGGCCGAAACGGTCGCTGTGCTGCTGAAGACCAGCAAGGGCGACATTACGCTCGAGCTCGACGCTGAAAAGGCGCCCCAGTCGGTCGAGAATTTTCTCGCCTACGTCGATGCCGGTTTCTACGACGGCACCATCTTTCACCGGGTCATCCCGGATTTCATGATCCAGGGCGGTGGACTTGATCCTGACATGACAAAAAAGGCCACCCGCGAGCCGGTCCAGAACGAGGCCAAGAATGGCCTGAAGAACCAGCGCGGCACCATCGCGATGGCCCGCACCCAGGCCCCGCATTCGGCAACCGCGCAGTTCTTCATCAACCACAAGGACAACACGAACCTCGATTATCCCAGCTTCGACGGCTGGGGTTATGCAGTATTCGGCCGCGTGACCGACGGCATGGACGTAGTGGACGCCATCGCGGCCACACCCACCACGACCCGTTCAGGACGCCGCGACGTACCGCAGGAGACGATCTTGATCGAGTCCGTGACGCGTCTGCAGTGAGCCCGCCCCACCGGGTAATCTTTAAAACATCCACATCAGGAGCATCGGCATGATCACGCTGACCACCAACCATGGCAACATCGTCATCGAACTCGACCACGAAAAGGCCCCCAAGACCTGCGAGAACTTTGAGCAGTATGTGCGCGACGGTCACTATGACGGCACGATATTCCATCGCGTGATCAACAATTTCATGATCCAAGGCGGCGGCTTCATGCCGGATATGGCGCAGAAGCCGACGCGCGACCCGATCGAGAACGAGGCAAAGAACGGGTTGCGCAATGTAACCGGCAGCATCGCAATGGCACGAACCTCGGCGCCGCATTCGGCGAGCGCGCAGTTCTTTATCAACGTCAAGGACAACGGCTTTCTCGATTATCCCGGGCAGGACGGTTGGGGCTACTGCGTATTCGGCAAGGTCACCGACGGCATGGACGTGATCGACAAGATCAAGATCGTCGAGACGACCAATCGCGCCGGTCACTCGGATGTCCCGGTGGATCCGGTGGTGATCGAAAAGGCAGAGATCACGGACTAAAGCGCGCCTTCGCGCGCTCCCCCATCAGAGCACGTACAGTAGCACCACGGGCAGCACCGCCAGACTGACCAGATTGCCCAGCAGGACCACGGCCGCCACCCGGTGCGGCTCGATGTCGTAGCGCTCGGCGAGCATGAAATTCAGCACCGCAGGGGGCAAGGCCGCGAACACGATCAATTGTGCCATCTGAAGCTGCGGCAGATCGATCAGCAGCAACGCCAGCCACGCCATCAGCAGTCCGCTCAGCGGGCACAGCACGGCGCCGGCCAGACCGATGCGCCAATCAGAGAAGTCGACCGCGGTCATACGCACCCCAAGGGCAAATAGCATAAGCGGGATGGCGATCTGGCCTAACAGATCGATGGCCTGATGCAGCGGAGCGGGCACCTGAACCTGCAGCACCGCCACCACCAGCCCGGCCAGGGTGGCCAGCAGCATCGGCATGCGGATCAACTTGAGCGGATTGACATGGCCGGTGAGCATCGCATTGCCGACCGTGAAATGCAGCGTGTTCTCGACCAGAAAAAGGATCATCGCTGCCGGCAGCGCGGACTCCCCGAACGCAAACAGCGCCAGCGGCAGACCCATGTTGCCGGAGTTGTTGAACATCATCGGGGGCAAAAAGACATCCAAGCGGTAGCCGAACAGCCGCGCTAACGGCCAGGCGACCAGCCCGGAACCCAGCACCACCAGGGCGGCCGCCAGCGCCAGCTCGGCATAGCGGCCCAGTTCGAAGCCCTCTCCCGACAATACCGAGAAAATCAGGGCCGGCGTGAAGATCTCCAGATTGAGCCGATTCGCCGACGCCATGTCCGGACCGAAACGACGGGCGTATGCGTAGCCGAGCAGCGCGATTGCGAAGATTGGGAAGACAATCTCGAATACCTGGTACATGGCGGGCCCGCCCTGTGCAAACCGCGCAGGATAAGGGCATGCGCTCGACATCACAATTCAGTGTAAACGGCGCGTCCGACCAATGGTTACAATCGGATGCCATGGCAAGTCAATGGTTCATCTCGGATCTGCATCTGGCGAGCGAACGCCCCGGGACACTGGACCTGTTCGAGCACTTTCTCGCCGCCTACCCAAAGACGGCTGATCGCCTGTTCATCCTCGGCGATCTGTTCGATGCATGGGTCGGCGACGACGACGATGCCGAGTTGGCGACCCGGGTTCGACAGGCCATGCGGACGGCCACGGATCGCGGGGTGGCAATCTTTGTTCAGCGCGGAAATCGCGACTTTCTGATGGGCCGGCGGCTGATGCGGGAGAGCGGCGCACAGCTGCTCCCCGACCGGCACGTCATCCGCGTGGTGGACCAGCCATCGCTGCTGATGCATGGCGATCTGCTGTGCATCGACGATGTGGACTACCTGCGCGCGCGGCGCCGATTCCGCAATCCGCTGTTCCAGTGGCTGATGCTACGCAAACCCCTGCCCGAGCGGCGCCGCATCGCCGCCGATTACCGCCGGCGCAGCGGTGAAGAGACGGCGCTAAAGCCTGCTGAGATCATGGACGTGAACCCGGCCGCAGTAGTGCGCGAGCTGCAGCGTCACCGCGTTCGGCAGTTGATACACGGCCACACCCACCGCGCGGCCATACACCGGCTCACGCTGCCTGATGGCAGCCAGGCCAGACGCATCGTGCTGCCGGAGTGGCATAGCGATCGCGCGGCCGCCTGGGCGGATGACGGCAGTCGCCTGCAAGAGGTCCAGATCGTGCGCGATTAATCAAATCGCGCCGGGAAAGGACATCGGCCGACGCTCGAAACTCTCGGGCAGCGAGAACAGTGCGCTGTCTGCGTCGAAATCAGCATCGAAGTCGACCAAGGATTGACTGCGCCCCGCGCTGCGTTCGTGCATCGGCAGGCCAAACCGCAGTGCGCGATCGGCCGCATAGACATTGGCGGCCAGTTCACAGGCGCTGCGCCCACTCAGCGGCGTCGCGCCGAGCGCCTGCGCCTGAATGCGCGCCAACGCCAGTTTGAACTCCGCCAGCGCCTCCACCGCCTCCTGCATGGCGCCCTGCAGTACGACCAGCTCGTTGCACAGCTCTCCATTGGCCAGCAGGCGCACATTCTTTGGCTGAATCCCGCCCACGGCGGGGGCCTGCTCGTCGACTTCGATCTCTTCTTGCAGGATCAGGCTCTCGCTGGGCTCGGGCACACTGAACGGCGGCTGCATCACGCGGACGGAGCGTTCGGACAATGACACGTTGTACAAGATCTCCTGGCGTCGATCGAACAGCGTATAGCCATCGCCGTCGACGCCCTCGTCCAGGCGCAGGTTATCGGCACTGACGATCACCCGGCTCACGTAGGGATCGCTGCCCTGCTCCCACACCTGATAGACCAGCAGTGCCGCGGGTTCGGCGAACACCTGCAGGGTCGTCGACCATAGCGCCAGCGAGATCAGGATCTTTTGCATAGTGCCTCCAGGCGTCCGAGCTCCGATTCAGTAAAGCCCGCCTCGCGGCGGGCCGTTGTGTGCAGCGGACAGCGCACGCCGCCAGGCAGATGCGTCGCCAAGATGTCGAAATAGACGGTCTCCGGATCCAGCGCGCCTTTTTCACAGAGATGCCGGAACCAACGCGTGCCGGCCTCGACGTGGCTGATTTCGTCGCGCAGGATGATGCGCAAAATGGCCACCGTCCGTTGGTCCCCGACCGCGGCGAATCGTTCCATCATCCCGGGCGTTACGTCCAGGCCACGCGCCTCCATGACACGTGGCACCAGCGCCATCCGCAGCATTGCATCGTGGGCGGTCTGCTGCGCCAGATCCCACAGGCCATTGTGGGCCGGGAAATCACCATAGGCGTAACCGAGCTCACCCAGACGCCCCTGCAACAGCGCGAAGTGATGGGCCTCCTCGGCCGCCACCCGGGTCCAGTCGCGGTAGTAGTCGTCGGGCAGATCACGGAAGCGAAAGACGGCATCGCAGGCCAGGTTGATGGCGTTGAACTCGATGTGCGCAACCGCATGGATCAGGGCCGCCCGCCCTTCGGGTGTTCCCAGGCGGCGACGCGCCAGCGCGCCGGGCCTTACCAGTACCGGACGCGCCGGGCGGCCGGCATCGCGTAGGGAGGGCACATGCGCAGCCGGATTCCGTCGCAACCGGCCGGCCACCCAATCATCCCGGAGCCGTTCGGCGAGCGCGAGCTTATGAGCGACATCGGTGCAACGCAGGCAGTGTTCGGCAGCCGCGTACAGATCGCTGGACATGGGCGCAGTCTAGCAGCCTGTCGTGCTTGGCGCTGTTTGGCTGAAGACCCCACCAGCCGGCGTCGGCGCACCCGGACCAACATAAGCAGCGCCTTATGTTAGACTCCGGCGATTATCGCGCGATACATCGCGAGTTCCTGCCGACGCCGCCCGCGTCTCGCGAGGTCACCACGTTGGAAAGCATCACCCTGCGACGGCACTACAGCCGCAATACTCTGTCCCGCATCGTCATTCTCGCCGTGCTGGCGGCAGCGGCCGGGATCTGGAAATTCGAACTGATCAACAGCGTCTATTTCAAGGATCAGCTCACCCCGATCGGCCTGATCATCAACGGTGCCATCCTGGTGTTGTTTCTGATCGGCCTGTTGCGCGCGGTCGGCATCCTGGTCAGCTACATGCGCGAAGAGTCGGCCCTCACCCGCTTCGTACACAATGTCGAGACACGGCCAGACAGTGACCCCCTCAGGGGTGTGCGCACGGGCAGCATGATCGCGCGGCGCTATGCCACACTGCGTCGACTGCACGAGGCGCGCACGCCGATCAATCAGAATGCGCTGGCGGCAACCCTGGTGGCGAGCGAGAGTACCCGCAACAGTCTGCCGCGCTTTATCAACAACATTTTGATCCTGACGGGCGTCTTCGGGACCATCGTGTCTCTGTCAATAGCGCTGATCGGGGCCTCCGATGTGCTCGAGAATGCGATCAGTGCAACCGGTATGGGCATGGTGATCCACGGCATGTCCACGGCGCTGTCGACGACCATCACCGCGATCGTGTGTTATGTGTTTTTCGGTTATATCTACCAGCGCCTGACCGACGCGCAGACCAACTTGATCAGCGGCGTGGAGCAGGTCACCACGACCTATCTGATGCCCAGGTTTCAGGTCCAGACCGACAACGTGCTGTACGAGTTCACCGGCCTGATCCAGTCGCTGCAGGGTCTGGTCGACCAGCTGCAGAAATCACAGGCCGGATTCGAGTCTGCCCAGGACGAGCTCGCCGATACGCTGGCGATGTATCGCGACAAGATGGACGGCCTGGACGACCATCTCGACACCATCAAGCAGCAGCTGCGCTCGGGCTTCCGTCTGCGCGACGACGAAGCATGAACCAGGAGGGCTTCACCGATCTGCGCCTGAACCGCGGCAGTAGCGACGTGAACGAGGGATTCTGGCCGTCGTTCACCGACATCATGACCGTGGTGGTGATGATCTTTCTGATCTCTATGGTCGTGCTGCTGGTGCGCAATATGGAGCTGGTCAATCAACTGCGCGCCACCATGGAGGCCGAGCGGATCGCTGCGGAGCTGGCGCGGGCCACTGGCGAAGAGAAAGATACCCT
>JASFJQ010000102.1:0-7028 GCA_050121305.1 Chromatiaceae bacterium | reverse complement strand
GGCTTCCCGCTGGACTCGTAAAAGGTACGTGCCAACAACTCCGCCAGCACGCCGGTCGTCAGAAATTGTGCCGAGGCGATCAGGCACAGCACCCCCACTGTAAACAATGGCCGATCGCCAATGGATTCCCCGAGGCCGAATTTTACGACGCTCAGATAGGCCATTATCACGCTCCCAAGCGCACCGAGAATGAGCCCGATACTGCCGAAGAAGTGTCCCGGGCGGGCCCGATAACGCAGAAAGAAGAACACCGCCAGGAGGTCGAGGGTCACTCTGAATGTGCGCGAGATACCGTATTTCGAATGGCCGGCCGCCCTCGGGTAATGCGCTACCACGGTCTCCCCAATGCGTGCCGGACTGGTTACCGTGGCCACCCACACCGGGATGAAGCGATGCATCTCACCAAACAATCGGATCTTCTTGATCACCTCGGCACGATAGACCTTAAGACTGCAGCCATAGTCGTTGAGTGCGACGCCACTGACCCTGGCGATCAATTTGTTGGCAATTCTCGATGGGAGCTTGCGCATCAGAAAGGCGTCTCTGCGGACCTTGCGCCAGCCCTGTAAGAGGTCTAGTTCCCGTTCCTGGAGTTCTTTCACCATGCGCGGGATATCTGCCGGATCGTTTTGCAGATCGCCGTCCAGGGTAACGATAAAGTCACCCCTGGCCGCATCGATGCCCGCCTGCATGGCCGCGCTCTGCCCGAAGTTTCGACTCAGCCTCAGGGGTTTGACGTGCTCGCCGTGCTCCAGCACCGCCTCGCACAGGCGGGTCCAGGTAGCGTCAGTGCTGCCATCGTCGATACAGATCAACTCCCAGGGCATCTCGAGGCCATGCAGGCCGGCATGGATCTGGGCGATCAGGGTACGCACATTCTCCTGCTCCTGATAGAGCGGGACCACGATCGATAGCGTACCGGTCGTCTGCACGATTACCCCTGTAATAGAGGCATTGCGATCAATCGGGACACCCCCTGGCGCCGATTCTGAAGACCAACACCAGCGCCGCAAAGGCCAGGGTGCACGCGAGGAGAAATAGATGCAGATTGACCGCGGCGCTGAGCAGGGCGTCGTGTGGCGCCTGGACCCATTGGCTGCCGAGCACCATTGCAAATTCATAGCTGCCGAAGCCGGCCAGGCCCTGCACGGGTAGCGCATTGCTTACCTCGGCGGCGATCACGCCCGGGATCAAACTGACTACCGGTACGTCGATGAAGAAACCGGCGACGCTGACGAACGCGCCGAGCTTCAGGGCCCAGGTCAACAACGTCCAGGATAACAGGCGCAGGTACAACCCATAGCGATCCGGCAACCCGCCCAGTAGTACAAGGAACGCACGCGCGACTTTGCCGTGTCTCTTGCGGACGACCCCCAGCACCGTCGACCTTAATGGATGTAGCATCAACGGCGGCACCGGGAGTGCCACCACCAGCAACCACAACCAGCCGCCGAGGTGCCAGGCCGCTACCGCCACGCCGAGCCACAGCAGTATCCAAAGATCGGCAAACCTCAACCAGATCAGATCGGCGGTGCTTTCGATATAGCGCCGACCGAAATGTCGCTTCATCAGCACCGGGAAGGCCGCCTCGCCGGAGCGTAAAGGCAAGAGATTCAGCGAGGCCGTATGCAACACGGTGATGCGCAAATAGCGATTGAAAGGGCCGTCGAGACGCATGCGGTAGAAGTCTCGCAAGCGCAACGCCCGGGTCAGATAACTGAGCGCCGTCAACAGGACCAGCAGCACCAGCTCCACGACCGGAAAGCGCGCCCAGGGCCGGAGGAGCTCCGCGAAACCGATCCGTCTCTCAACCCACCAAACTAGCCCTGCCAGCATCAAGAGCATTGTCAGCCATTTCAATAACGGGCCCGGGCTAACGCTCATCACGGTCTCTGTGAAGTTGAACTGCATAGTGCTATTGGGCTGCAAAGATATCACGATAGTCATGGATGACCTTCGCGAGCCCGAGCGCGACGGCCGTGTAGACGAACAGCGGCGCGGACGGATTCCCGTTGTCATCCGCCAACAACAGCAGCATCGCCACGAACGGTAGCAACAGCAGCCAGAGATGTACACGCGGCTGCAGCCCCGCCTGCCAGTAGTGGCTTATCCAGACCCCGGCTGCCGCCAGCAGCAGGCCGCTGAACGCACCTGCAATGACGTCCTGTGGCCAATGCACACCAACGGCTACCCGACTGAGGCCAACCATCGTCGCCGCCGACAGCAGCGCCAAGCGCTGCACAACAGAGGTGCTGAATGCGAACAAGACACCGGCAAACAAGAATGCAGACAGTGTGTGACCGGATGGAAAGCTGTTTCGCTTCAGTGCCGGGCCGATCAGGCGAAACTCGTCAGACGACAGTACCGCGGGAGGCCTGAGCACATCGAGATACAGCTTTAGTCCTTGCAAATAAAGAGTCCCTATCAAGGCCGCGACCAGCATGGCCCAGAAGATCTCCGGGCGATGCCGCACAAACAGCAGACTCAATACGAATAGCATCCTTTCATCGCCGAGACGGGTCACCACAACCCAGGCCCTATCGGGCAGAAACAAATGTGTCAGCCCCTGCAGCCCATGAAAGCCCGCCTGGTAATCCTTTGTCCAAAGGGCCACCCCAATGCCCAACAACAGCAGGGCAAGGCCGAGCCCCATCAACTCACGGACACCGGCCGTTCCGCGCTTTGCGACGCGCCGCCTGGCCTGTTCCATCGATGGCTGCAGGGCATGCATGGCGATATGCAACCGCATAGCTATTCGCTGCCCCTTTCCTCGATCGCGACCAGCGTGGCGGGCGGCTGGCTAAACACAATCTCCTTGCGATAAGGCGACGGCTGGGCAAGGAATTCCTCGACGCGGTCCACCCTCACATAGACCCATTGACCGGGTTGCGCCGGCTGGCGCCGGATGATCTGTTCGCGATAGACGCTCACACTCGGCTGGAAGGTGCGATAGAGGACGAGCTCCTTGCCGTGCGCCCGGGCATACAGGGCCGCGGCCTTGACCCCCCCCTGCAAGACCTCCATGACGGCGGGCAGGATCAGCACGGCGATCAACGCGGCCTGCAGGAAGCCCAGCAGCAACAGGCGCTGCCACAGCGCCGTCTTCAGGAAGACGATGGCGACCGTCAATATGAGGGCGACGACACAGGCCGCCTGAGACCAGCCCGCAAGGCGTTCGGCACCGACCTGGAACAGCGTCTGTTCATAGAGTCGATCGGCCTGCCCCGCCAGATGGCCAAACAGCTGCGGCAGCGCTGCGAACAATGCGAACAGCAGCAGCGCCGGCGCCAAACCGATCCATGGGTTGTTGATGTTCGCGCGGTATTGCGCCATCAATACAAAGACACCACTCATCCCATACAGGAGATAGTGTGGCAGCTTCGTGCCCGACAGCGAAAACACCGCCAGTACGCTGGAGAACCACAGCCATAGATAACGATCCAACGGCCGCGACAGGGCCTCGCGGAGGTGACTGAAAATGAGCAGGAACCAGCCGCCGAACGGCATGATGATCAAGGGCGCGACCAGCAGAAAATAGAATATGCTGCCACCATGCCCCTCCATCGGCTCGTTGTAGCGATTGATGTTGTGATCGAGGTAGAACCCCTCGAAAAATGCCCATCCCGTGTCCAGATAGACGGCCACATGCCAGGGCAGCACAATGGCGAGAAAGATCAGCAGACCACGTGGATCGAGCGCGAGCTTCAACCACTCGCGCCAGCGACCATAGCTCAGATAAAAAAGTCCGCTGACCAACACCGGGAACACTACCGCGACCGGACCCTTGGTCAGAAATCCCAGGCCCAACCAGACGAAGACCCGGGCATGCGTTGTGCGTGACGGTCGCTGGAAGTGGTTGTAGATGTCGAACATCGCCAACGCGAGGAACAGGTTCAGTAAGGCATCGGCGACCGCGGCCCGGCTGATAAGCCCAACGTACAGGGACAATGCCAGAAGCAAGGCGGCGACCGCGGCAGTCGCCTGATCGGTGTAGCGGCGAGCGAACACGAACAACGCCCAGACCCAACCCAGACCGGCCAATACTGACGGCAATCGCAGTGCAAACTCCGACAGACCGAAAAGGTGCACGGATCCGGCCTGCAGCCAATAGATCAAGATGGGTTTATCGTGTCTCGGCTCACCGTTCAGATAGATGGAGACATAGTTGCCAGACGCGATCATTTCGCGTGTCGCCTCGGTGAAGGCGCCTTCATCGAGGTCGTACAACGGCGCTGACCAGAAACCCCACACCATGGCCACCGCGACCGCCAGCACGACGGCCGCACGGCTGGAGAGAAATTCCTGCAGGCGATGATTCATAGCGGGCATCACGTCGGTCAATGCATTACAGGCCGGAACCGGGCATCGATCAGAGTCGAGCTCCACTAACAGGCAGGCGCCGCAGCCAGGTGCCGACGATCAAACGTGCGTTGTACCCCAGAATTTCCGTCGGAGTAAACCGATGGCCAGGTCCCAGACAGGCCTGACCGCATCTGGATGGCACTGTGATACATGCTCCGTCTGGGAAAAGGCCCATCATGCTGCGATACTCGGGTCTCGCCGAAATCGGGATCGCGGACCCGGCAACGCCCGCTTGGTTGTCTGGCTACCCGCTACGCAATCGCAATTCGCTGAGCTGATGAGCCTGCCGCCTGAACAATCGCTTGCCCTCACCGCCTTCATGGTCGGTGTCATCTCGGCGATATCCTTGCCGCTGGGCGCGATTACCTCGCGCCTCTGGGTCCCGGAAGACCGTACCGTAGCGGGTCTGATGGCCTTCGGCGGTGGCGCGCTGCTGGCCGCCCTGTCGGTAGACCTTGTCGCACCGGCCATGGAACACGGCCATTTCTACCAGATCGCATTCGGCGCGATCATCGGCGGTCTGATCTTTGTATTGCTGAACGAGGCGGTGAACGACTACGGCGGCTTCATCCGTAAAGTCTCGACCCGCGTCTATCACCTGCGCCGCAAGCAGCATCAGCAGTACCGCAAGGTGCTCTCGCGGCTGGATGATCTCGAGATTTTCGGGGAGGTCGAGGATCGGGATTTTCGCGCGATCGCGGCCTTCATCGAGATTCGGCAATACGCCAAGAATTCACATATCTACGAGCCCGGCGACCCGAGCGAGGGCCTGTTCATCCTGGCCAGCGGAAGCGTCAGCCTGCTGGACCCCATGCAGCACATGCAACTGGTGCGCTCCGTGCATCATTGGGAGAGCTTTGGCCGCCAGGCCTTTCTCACGGGCGCACCCCAAGACAAGGGCGCGGTGGCGACCACGGATTCAGAGGTCTGGCTATTGCCGCGCGAGAAGTTCCTCACGCTGCTGGTCAGCTCACCGCGCCTGGCCCAGGCGATACACAGTTGGCTGCGCAGCCCGGCGACCGATCAGTATCTGGTGCGCCGACAACACATGACGCAGGCCGAGGCCGATGCCTGGATGGATCGTGCAACCCAGGATCTCGTGCGCCACGCGACGGTCCCGCCGGCGATGGGGGTCGAACGTAACGCCGAGCGGTTCGTCGTGCTCACCCAGCAGCTCGGCCGCATGCCGTTGTTCGCAAATCTGCCGCCAGGCGAACTGGAAGAGCTCTCTGAGCACATGATCTACAAGCACAAAAAAAAGGGAGAGGCCTTTTTTCACAGCGGCGATATTGCCGACCGGCTGTATATCATCGACCGGGGTGAAGTATCGCTGATGACGCCGCGCGATCATACGCACAGGCGCGAGGTACTGTCGGAGGGCAATGCATTCGGCAGGATGGCCTTTATCAGCGGCTCGTACCATGCATTCGCGGCGGTCGCCGCCGAGGAGACCGGGTACTGGGTATTGCTGCGCCGGGACCTGCCGAGGCTGCTTCAGGAGACACCGGTACTGCGCTCACGCTTCGAGCACGCGACCATGGCCGAAGAACTGAAAGGCTATCTGCAGCGTCACCATGGCCTCACGCCCGAGCAGATTCAGCGCTGGATAACGCAGGCCAAATCAGATCTCGAGAGCGCCCGTCCGATCGCGGCCGTGATCGAGCTGCTCGGCGGGGTCAAACTTCAGCATGGCGCCGCGCTGGCCATCTGGCTCGGCATCCTGCTGGACAGCATCCCGGAGTCGCTGGTGCTCGGTACCATCCAGGCGAGATCGAGCATCAGTCTATCGCTGATAGCAGGCCTTTTCATATCCAACTACCCGGAGGCGCTCTCCAGCTCGATAGGGATGAAACATCAGGGCCTTCGCTTTGGGCGCGTGCTGCTGATGTGGTCGTCATTGGTGCTGATCACCGGAATAGGCGCGGCCCTTGGCGCCCTGTTCTTCGGCAACGCCTCGGCGGCCCACTTCTCGGTCATCGAGGGCGTGGCGGCAGGTGCGATGCTTACGATGATCGCCCAGACCATGCTGCCGGAGGCCTACATCAAAGGCGGTAACGTCGTCGGCCTGGCGACGCTCGCCGGTTTTCTCGTCGCCCTGTTCTTCAAGGAATTGGGATGAATCAATACGACATATTTGCGACCGAGACTTCGCAATGCTTTTGTAATCATCCTGAAAAAGGATCGTCACGCCTCCGACGTAGGCTCGCAGCATCTTTGGTACCCGCGTGGATGAAGCACCATGAATGCCGCACCCGAACTGGTCAGCCGAAAATCCGAAAGCCGCCTGCATGTCGAACTCGCTACCACGATCGATGACATCCGCGCCTCCCAGGCGTTGCGCTATCGTGTCTTTGGCGAAGAACTCGGCGCGACCGTCAAGGGCCGAGACGCCGGCCTCGACGACGACGAATACGACCCCTACTGCCAACACCTGCTAGTGCGCGACAGCGCCACCGGACGGGTAATCGCCTCGACACGCCTGTTGTGCGATCCACAGGCCGAAAAGGCGGGCGGGTTCTATTCCTCCAGCGAATTCGAGATCGACCCCCTCCTCGCACTGCCGGGACGTCGCCTCGAGATCGGCCGCACCTGTGTCGACCCCGATTTCCGCCAAGGTGCCGCGATTGCGGTACTGTGGTCGGGACTTGCCGACTACATCAAGGAGA
>JASFJQ010000101.1:0-7039 GCA_050121305.1 Chromatiaceae bacterium | reverse complement strand
TGTGCCGCCTACGAGGCACTCAAGCAGGCCAGCGAGGACCGCGCCAGCCGGCTTGATTATCTTCAGTTCCAGATAACCGAACTGGATGGCATCGCCTGCGATCACGACACCTTGCGCAGTCTCGAGGCAGAACATGCGCGACTGGCGCATGCCGACCGGCTGCTGGCCGATACTGGCACAGTGCTGGCGCAACTGGCTACCGAAGAACCCTCGCTGCAGTCGACGCTCAATCGTGCCGCACAAACCTTGGCGGCGCTCAGCGATCTGGATCCGGCGTTGCGGGAGACGCGAGAGCTGCTGGAGACCGCCGGCATCCAGATCGATGAGGCAGCCAGTTCGCTGCGTCACTACCGGGACCGCGTCGAGCTCGACCCGCAGCGAATGCAGCAGATCGATGAACACCTGGGGCGTCTGCATGATGCCGCCCGCAAACACCGGGTCCGCCCGGATGAACTGTCCGACCTGCTGGCGGCCTTACGCGGTGAGGCGGACACGCTGCAGAACGCAGATCACGAGCTGCGCGGACTCGAAGAGCGCAAAGGCGCGACAGAGGCCGCCTTCCTGAGCAGCGCACAGCGGCTCAGCAAGGCGCGCCAGGCGGCCGCACATAAGTTGTCGGAGACCGTGGGCGAGAGTATGCAGACGCTCGGTATGCGGGGCGGCCATTTTCGGGTTGCCTGTGACAGTGACGCCACGAGACCCGGTGTGCACGGCCTCGATCAAATCAACTTCTTGGTCGCGGCCAACCCCGGCCAACCAGAGGCGCCGTTGGCGGACGTGGCCTCCGGCGGTGAACTCTCGCGTATCAGCCTGGCGATCCAGGTCGCTACCGCGAACTGCGGAACGGTACCCACCCTCATCTTCGACGAGGTGGACGTCGGCATCGGCGGTGCCGTGGCGGAGATCGTCGGCCAGCTGCTGCGCCGTCTGGGCAACGGTCGCCAGGTCCTGTGCGTTACCCACCTCGCTCAGGTGGCGTCCCAGTCCCATCAGCATCTGCGGGTGCACAAGGCGACCGACGGCACGACGACCGAGACGCGTATCGATGTCCTCGACGAGAACGGTCGGGTAGACGAGATCGCGCGCATGCTCGGCGGCGTCGACATCACAGAGCAGACGCGTCGGCATGCCGACGAGATGATCCGGCGCGCGCAACTGGCGTCCTGAGCAGCCACCCGCCGCATCCTGCCCCCTGTAGCATCCGTCGCCTACCCCAACTGCGGAACCTGATTCACAGTTCTCAATAAATAGGTTGCAAAATCTTCGCTAACGCTATGAAATAGCGCTATAATAATTATGTGCCTAATAACAAGATTCGCGAGCAACGGGACAAGGCGGCGAATAGCCGACGGAACGGACAATGGCGGACCAGTTCGGCCTGGTACGTCGGGTCTGCTGGACCCCACTGCATTCAAGGGCGGTCTTTGTGTTCGACACGGTCTCTCTGGCATTTTGGCTGTTCGGCGCCGCTACGCTGGCGCTCGCCTATTTCGTCCGCGGGGTTGCCGGTTTCGGGTCGGGCCTGATCGCCATTCCGCTGTTGGCGCTGGTCCTGCCGCTGACCCTCGTAGTCCCGCTAGTGGTGTTTCTGGACTATGTCGCCTCTGCAAGCCACGGCCTGAAGGACCGCGCACAGATTCAGTGGCACCAGATCTTTCCGCTACTGCCTTTTACCGCACTGGGCGTGCTGACCGGCCTCTATCTGTTCCAGGCGATCGATTCCGTGCTGCTCGCTCATGCACTGGGCGTCTTTGTCGTGTTGTATGCGATCTACTCGCTGCTTGCGAAAGACGGCGATAGCAAGGCGTCCTGGCTGTGGGCCGTCCCGGCCGGTGGCTTTGGCGGCCTGGTGGGGACATTGTTTGGGACCGGTGGCCCGTTCTACGTTGCCTATCTGAAACACCGTGGTCTGCCGAAGACCCAGTTTCGCGCAACATTCGCCACGGTGTTCTTGCTGGATGGCGCCGGCCGATTGCTGGGCTACCTGGCCGGTGGCTATTTCAGTCGCGAGTGGCTGCTGATGGCGGCCCTATCCCTGCCGATTATGGCGATCGGCCTGTATCTCGGCGGCCACGTGCACACCAATATCAGCCAACGCGCCTTTCAGATCGCGATCAGCCTGCTGCTGATGGTCAGTGGCATCTCGCTGCTGTTGCGTCACTAACAGCGCTGTTGGCCAAAGAATCGGCGCGCCGCAGACGAAGAAGATTCCCTCTCTAAAGCCGGCCCTGTTACGGGCGCTAACGCTCTCATGCAGGCGGAAGACTGGACGTGGGGGCATACGGGGTGATCAGCAAGATTCTGCGGCATCTGTCGACCGTCGGCTTGATCGGAGTATTGCATCTGCCCCTGATCTTTCTGGCGATCGCGCTGCACGATGATCTCGGACCGGGTCAGGGCCTGACCGACCTCAGTCCGCTTTCACTCGTTTCACTGTGCGCCGGCCTCGTCCTACCCTATGCCCTGCTCGCCATCTTCGGTATCCCGTGGAATCCACAGCGGGCGCGACTGAACGAGTACGACGCCTAGCCTGCATATCTCACCGATTTCCTGCTGGCGCGCCGCGACATTCCACCTTTCGTAGTCTCCACCAGCTCCCCAAACACTGACGATTACTCCCGGCAGCAGGCAGGGTAGAATCCTGCGTCGCGTGCAAGGGAGGAACCGTGAATGCGCGACACAGACAGACAAAAGGCACGGTCCGAGCTGGCGGAGCGCATGGCCGCCATGTCGCGCGGCCGAAAGATCGTCCTGATCGTCTTTATCATCTGGTTAGTCCAGGCGATTCCCAAATGGACGGCGGCAATCATGGCCGATGGGGAGACATCCGCGGCGATCATGACGTTCTTCATTACCCCACGTTAGCGCCCGCGCACCGACCTTGCGCATCACCAGTCGAGATGATGCTCGTCGGTATCTTCGAGGCGCTCGCCCGGATCCTCTACCTTGCTTTCCGACAGCGCCGCATCGACCAAGGCCTGCTGTTGCGCCCGATGCAGATCAGCACTCCCGCAGGCTGGCGAGGCCGAGGGTGCACGCCCTGCATAACCCAATGTCTGGTGATCGCCGGTCAGGACCCTCAGATGGTGCTGAATCTGGTACCAGGCGCCCTGGTTTCTCGGCTCCTCCTGACACCAGACGATCTCAGACGCTGCCGAATACTGACCAAACAGCTCCCCAAGGCGACGTCGCGGGAAGGGGTAGAGCTGTTCGATGCGCAGGATCGCGATATCGTCGATGCTGCGCTGCCTTCGGGCCTCCAACAGGTCGAAATAGACCTTTCCGCTGCACAGGACCACGCGACGCACCCCATCTGACCTCAGCCCATCGATCTCCGGCTGGACGACCGCCAGCGCGCCGCCGACGAATGCATCCAACGATGATTTGGACAAGGGATGACGCAGCAGGCTCTTGGGTGTCATCACCACCAAAGGGCGACGGAAGCGCCGTTTGATCTGATCCCGCAGCAGATGGAAAAACTGCGCCGGTGTGCTTGGCACCCACACCCGCATATTGAGCTCGGCGCACAGCTGCAGGAAGCGCTCCAGACGTGCAGAGGAGTGCTCCGGGCCCTGACCCTCGAAGCCATGCGGCAGGAACAGCGTCAGCTGACAAAGCCTGCCCCATTTGAGATAACCGCTGGCGATAAACTGATCTATGACCATCTGGGCGCCATTCGCGAAATCGCCGAATTGTGCCTCCCAGATCACCAGCGTGTTCGGCATGGAGGTCGCATAACCGTACTCAAAGCCGAGCACCGCCAACTCTGACAGCAGCGAATTGATCACCTCGAACCGTGGCTGGCCCTCGAACAGATGCGCCAGCGGGATATAGCTGCGGAAATCACTCTGGTCGTGATACGCCGCGTGACGATGGGCGAAGGTGCCGCGTATGGAATCCTGCCCCGACAACCGCACCGCATGTCCGTCGTGCAGCAGCGTGGCATAGGCCAGTGTTTCCGCCATACCCCAATCCACGGCGACCTCACCGGCCAGCATGCGCTGCCGCTCCTCAATCACTCGCTTGACGCCGCGCTGCAGCACGAATCCATCGGGCAGCGCCAATGCGCGCTCGCCCAACCGCCGCAGTTGCATCAGCGGCACCCGGGTGTCCACCACTTCATCGGGACGCGCATTCAGATACTGCTCCCAATGGGCCTCGTAACCTGTACGCGACCCATGCAGGAACTCCCGCACCACGACTTGTCCCTGATCGAGCGACGCCCTGTAGGCCTCACTGAGGGCTGCCGGTTCGCGATCGCCGATCAGCCCATCCTCGACCAGCCGCTGCGCGTAGAGGGCGCGCGTAGTCTGCATCTGCTTGATACGTTGATACATCTGCGGCTGCGTCATCATGGGTTCATCGGCCTCGTTGTGGCCATGCCGCCGGTAGCAGACCAGGTCGATGACGACATCATTGTGAAACGTCAGACGGTAATCGAGCGCGAGGCGCGTCACGAACAATACGGCATCCGGATCATCCCCGTTGACATGAAATATCGGTGCCTGAATCAGTTTCGCCACCTCAGTGCAGTAGAGCGTCGAACGCGCCTCCTGTGGATGGCTGGTGGTGAACCCGATCTGGTTGTTGATAACCACATGAATGGTGCCGCCGGTTCCATAGGCCGGCGTCTTCGACAGATTCAGTGTCTCTGTGACCACGCCCTGACCGATGAAGGCCGCATCGCCATGGACGATGACCGGCAGAACAAGATCGCGCGCATCCTCCTCGTGCCGGTCCTGTCGGGCCCGGCAGCCCCCCTGCACGACGGGCGCGACGATCTCCAGATGCGAAGGATTGAAGGCCAAGGAGAGATGCACCGGACCGCCCGGGGTCTGGATATTGGAGTAGAAGCCTTGGTGGTATTTGACGTCGCCGGAGCCATCGCGCGGGTCCGCGTCGCGGCTTCCTTCGAACTCGGAGAATAATTCACTCGGCGCCTTGCCCAGGAGATTGACCAGCACGTTAAGGCGTCCGCGATGGGCCATGCCGATCACGATATCTGTCACACCCCGCTTGCCGCCTCCCTGCACGATCTCGTCCAACGCGGGAATCAGCGAATCGCCGCCCTCGAGAGAGAACCGCTTCTGACCGACGTAGCGACGATGCAGGAACTGCTCGAGACCCTCTGCCGCGGTGAGATCACGCAGCGCATCGATGCGCTCCTGTTCAGAATGCTGATCCGCCCAGAGACCCCGTGTCGATTCCAGGCGGCGTTCGATCCAGCGCCTCTCGTCGGACGCGGAAAGGTGCATGTGCTCACTGGCCAGGGTGCCGCAGTACACCCGCTCGAGGGTATCGAGCACTTCATGCACGGGGAGCGCGTGCTCGGCATCGATCGACACCACATCCACCTTCTGTCGCAATGCCTCGGAATCGAGCCCGTAATACTCCGCCGCGAGTTCTTTGGGACGCCGCCGCTCCATCAGACCCAGTGGATCGATATCGGCATAGAGATGCCCAAGCATGCGATAGGCCATGATCAGCCGCTCGATACCGGAGGAAGGCGCCTTGGCCTTGTCCGGCGCGCTCGGCATATCGCCCGGCTGGATCCCGCGTGACGTGCCGCCGGCGCCATGCTCGAAACCATAGAAAAAGCTGCGCCACTCCGGCGCCACGCTGTCCGGTGAATCGCGAAAGGCCTCGTACAGCTGATCAATGTACTCGGCGTTGGCTCCGCTGAAACCAGAGGCGCGACGCAGTGTCTTTAGCGGTTCGTCCATGTCGTTACTCAATGATCAACTGCCTACCGCTGAGGTGCTGCCGATCGACCTGGCGGTCTAAGCTACCGCAGCGACACGTCATAGCCCGGGCACCTCAGATCGGACACAGCGACTATATCCGAAAACGCCGGGCGGCTCGTGAACTAGCAGGTCAGTCCCTCCTCAGAGTCGCAGCCAATCGAGTAGTCCCGGCAGTAGCGCGGCGCTGAATAGCGCCGATAAAGCCATCGCGAGACCCGAAAACGCGCCCATCCGGGGACTGACCTGAAATGCCCGCGCGGTGCCGATACCATGGGCCGTCACGCCCATGGCGATCCCCTTGACGCTATCGTCTCGGATACGAAGCAGGGAAAACAAGCCGGTGCCGAGCACGGCACCGAGGATACCCGTGGCCACCACCAGTACTGCCGTCAACGAAGGCAGGCCGCCCAACTGATCGGAGATGCCCATCGCAACCGGCGCCGTCACCGATTTCGGGGCCAGCGATATCTGCGTGATTTCAGTGGCACCCAACAAGGCCGCAATGCCGATCGCGCTAAGGGCACCGACGCAGACCGCTATGACGACTGTGACAAGGACCGGCAGCCATAGCCTCTTCAGCTGAGACAACTGTTGATAGAGCGGGACGGCCAATGCGACGGTTGCAGGACCAAGTAGAAAATGCACGAACTGGCCGCCTTCGAAGTAGGCCTTGTAGGGAATGCCAGTCAGCAGCAAGAACCCAATCAACGCAGCAACCGCCGTTACCACAGGATTGAGCATCGGGTTTGAGTTGACCCGGATATAGAGGCCATAGGCCAGGCTGTAGGCGACCAGCGTCGCCGTCAGGCCCAGCAGCGGCGATGCCGACAGGTAGACCCAGATCGATGACAACCCCGCATCACCCACGGCCGCCGCTCCACCGCGCGATCAGTCGCTGGGCCGCGACCATGGTGCCCGCGGCAACGGTCATCGTCAGCAGGGTACTGAGGACCAGCGCAACAACGATCGGCAGCCATTCATCATAGATGCGGTCGAAATGCACGATCATGCCGACGCCCGCAGGTACGAACAATAGCGACAGATGACTCAGCAGGCCCGTCGAGGACGTTTCCAGTGCGGGAGTCGCGGCACCGCGGATCAACAAGGTGAGAAACAGCAGTGCCATACCCAGGACGGGGCCTGGAATCGGGACCTGCAGAAAATGTACGCCGACCTCGCCCACCAGCTGGTATACAAGCAAAATGGTCAGGCCGTAGATGACGTTCATGCTTTGTTCACCGTGCCGATCCCGAATCAGGCTGCTAGCCAGAAAATCTCACCAGGCGAACGAGCAA
>JASFJQ010000100.1:0-7082 GCA_050121305.1 Chromatiaceae bacterium | reverse complement strand
ACGATGGCCAGCGTGTGAAGATCGGCATATTCGTCAATGCACCCTATGACGAACTCGTCCGTGAAGGCACCCGCTTCTGGAACGCCAGCGGCGTCGACCTCAAACTTTCCGCAGATGGCCTGGAGGTGAACACCGAGTCGATTGTCTCGGTGCTGATCGGCGGCATCGCGTTCGATCTACCCCCCGGGGCGCCCCAGAGTGAGCGGGCAAGAGAGGATGCGTTGTTCCCGCTGCACCCGGATCGACAAGAGGCATTTACCGAAACCTATGCGGAGAAGCAGCGTTGGGTGATGCATTTCGATGGCTCGGTTCGGGGCCTGACCGTCGGGGCGCCTGTCGAGCTGCGAGGCATCCCGGTCGGCCGGGTCGTCGACTTCCGGGTAACGTACGATGAAGAAAGCAACGAGATGAGTATCCCGGTCACCCTCGAGGTCGAGCCCGGGCGTATGGATATCTACGAGGGTGCGATGACAGCGGACAAACGGAAGGCGCGGCTCGACGAATGGATAGGCAAAGGGTTGCGCGCGCAACTCAAGACCGGAAACCTACTCACCGGACAGCTCTTGGTCGAACTCGATTTCTTTCCGGACGCACCACCGGCAGAGATAGACTGGTCCTCAGATCCACCGCAATTTCCCACCGTACCGCCAACAACCCAGCGGCTCGTCGAGAATGTCACCGCGATCGCCGATCGCCTCGCCGGGATCCCGTTCGAGGACATCGGGACCGGCGTGGCACAGGCCGTCAAGCGTCTCGATGCTACCCTGAAGGAGGCCCAGGCCCTGCTCATCCGTGTTAAAGGCGAGACGGTACCGGCGGCGACTTCAGCGATCGAGCAGGCGAAAGGCACGCTGGCCACCGCAGAGAAGGCCATCGCCGCCGATTCGCCGCTGCGACAGGATCTCGGTCAGACTCTGGAGGACGTCGCCCAGGCTGCGCGCTCGTTGAAGATACTGCTTGAGTATCTGGAGCAGCACCCGGACGCCTTGCTCAGAGGCAAGGGCAAAGGGGAGAACTAGCGATGCGAGCTCGAAACATCCACCTGGTGATAGCGGTCCCGCTCGTGAGTCTGCTCTCGCTGGCGGCCTGCGTTGGGGGTCCCACGAAGAGCCCCAACTTCTATACGCTGGTTCCCGAGACCGGCGTCACGCAGCGCACCATTGCCGTCGAGCAGCAGTTGAACCCGGCCCTGGCGGTCGGGCCTGTCCTGCTACCCGAGCATCTCCAACGACCGCAGATCGTCACGCGTTCCGAGAACGCCCAGCTGCAGATCGCGGAATTCGAACGCTGGGCCGGTTCGCTGAAGAGTCAGATCGAGACGGTATTGGTGATGAACCTGTCGGCTGAGCTCGAGGATTTTGCGGTAACCGGCTATCGCAAGTCTTTTACGGATCCCGTTTATCGCGTAGCGATAGAGGTAGCAGAGCTGCTGGGTCGCCTCGGGGGGACGCTAGACTTCAGCGCCAGTTGGGTCCTCACCGATTCGACCGGCGAAGAAAAGACCAGGACTCTGTTCAACTCTCAGATCCAGATCCCGGTAGAAGGGCCCGACTATCGGGCCTTGGTAGCAGCCCACCAGGAGGCGATAAAGACCCTGAGTCAACAGATCGCCGCCGCTGTGCAGCAGCAATAGGTCAATAGCAGCGAAATCCCGCTTAGAAATCTTCGTCCATTTGACCCAGCGGGCGCACGAAGGTGTAGGCCAGCGGGTCCAGAACCCACGCCTGCCCTGCGTCGCCGGCATTGCCACTAAAGAGGGTGACCGGCAGGGTCACCACCCAACCCACGAGTCCGACCGCCGAAGCCACCAAGGTCAGGGGTCTGACCGCTATCGCGTCGACGAACATCTCGCCCGAGGAAGGCTCTTCCCCGAAGCGATCGTCGTAGAAATCTCTTGCCAAGCTCGTGCTGCTCGAGAGCACAAACAAGGCCAGCGTCATGGCCATCGCGCATGCCGTCAGTCTCTTCTTCACTGCCATAGTCACCACCTATCTGCTGATTGGTCTCCAGCTCTGAGCATAGCCTATTTCGCGCTGACTTCGGCGACCTGCGGATCAATCCAAGATTGCGCTTCTGGCGAGCCTGGCCGATCACGGCCCGGCGCGCTGCGAACCCCATGCAGGCCGAGGAAAAAAGTCCTGCGCTCTACCTATACTCTAGGTCCGGAACGGGAGTGAAAACCCAGGAGGGTACAATGTCAGAAGAACACACTATGACCTGGCCCGACCTCGCCATCGAGCTGTACGACAAGCTCACCGGGCGCGGCGCAGAGATCACCTACGAATTCGAGCAGCTACAGATCTGGGTGCCCAGCGGCGTCGGCGACGCGGCCAGGCACGCGGAATGGAAGCTGAACGGCGTCCTCAAGATCCGCACCCGCGATACCTCGACGGGCTGAAGGCGGCTGCCTTGACGGCGCTGCTGGATATCGAGGGTGAGCTGATTCTCGAGCGCGACGGCATCGAGGCGCTGCGGATCGAGGCGAGCGGGCACTTGGTCAGTGCCCAGATCTACCGGGCGGCCACTGCGATCGGTCTGGCCCGCTCGCTGCACCTACCCTCGCGATCCGCCCGACGACGATTGTCGCAAGCCGCCGCGCTATTGACGCACGCAGACATCACACTTGAGGTGGAGATCGGCTCACGGCGAGTGGCCCGAATGGGTTCAGGTGCCCACGCAGGTCTGCTAGAACGTGCACTCGGTCTGGATGGTCTGAAGCTGGACCTGATCAACGCGCTGATCGCGCTGGCATCGCGATCGCGCAAATCGCGAGATCCTAACCCTTGATATGACGCTGCCCGCGATCAGGGTGTCGCGGGGAACATCAATGGGGTCTCCGCTACTTCCGGCGGCCATACGAGTCGTCGGGTTCCCCCCTGCCACTGCAGCACGCCGGTCTTATGGCCGACCTGTTTCCCGGTCTCATCGACCTGGTAGTTGCCCAGCAGGGAGCGGAACCGCATCGAACTCAGCTGCGTCCGCACCTTGTCCCGATCCAGCGAACCGGCCAGCCGCACCGCCGCCTCCAACACCTGCCCGGCGGCATAGCCGAACGCGGCGTGATAACCCGCGTCCGATCCATAGCGCTGTCTATAGCGATGCGAAAAATCGAAACTGAACGGTCGGCGATCACTGCGTATCCAGGGTACCGGGCCTGTCACCCCTTCCACCCCGGCACCCAGGGTATCGCCGAACGGACCCGCGGCGGGCCCCACGCTGAGCGCAAACAGATCGGCCTTCAGTCCCTGCTTAAGGGACTCCCGCATGATACCCAGCGCACCCTCGTAATAGACGGCGCCGATGACCACGTCGGGATTCGCGTCGCGCATGCCTCGGACCAGACTCGAGAGGTCGGAGTTCGGTAGCGAGAAGCCCTTGTCGAAGACGATCTGCAGACCATGGGCCGCGGCCTGACTACGCGCGCCTTCGGCCATGTCGCGGGTGAAAACGGCGTCGTCCTCGTAGACCAGTGCGACCCGCAGCGGGGCGTGCTCCTTGAGCATGTCCACCACGCTCAGCATATAGGCCCGGGCCGGGACGTCGATCCCGAACACGTTCTTGTAGCCGCGTTGCCAGATCGCCTCGGCGGCGGCACCGACCGTGAGCATCGGAAAACTGTTTTCCTCGGCCACGGTGCTGGCCGCCAGGGTGATATCGGAAGAATAGGGTCCGAGCAGCAGATCCACCTGGTCCTCGCCGATCAGGCGCTCGTAGAGCCGAGCGCTGGTCGCCGGATCCGACCGGTCGTCGTAGTAGATCAGCTTGACCGGTCGCCCCAACAGGGCCCCCCGGGAATTGACATCCTCTTGCCACATCTGCATGCCCTGCAGCTGTTGCTGTCCCAGTTTGGCCAAGTTGCCGCTGAGCGACACCGTAAGGCCGATCTTGATCTCGTCGGCGGCCTGGGTCACCGGCGCGAACAGCAACCAGAGCGACCCCAGCAAAGTTGTCCAGAAGGCCTTACTTTGTATCGATATCACCCTGTGTCACTCCTCGGAATCTGAACCGGATCGGGCCCGTTTGCCTTGCCGCAGAAAGGCGAGATCAGGCATCGCAAGACTGCGCGTTCTCCGTCTATTTCGCGATGTCCATCTCACGCTTGGTGGTGGACAACAGACGCACCCAGTTGTATTCGAAGGGGGTGCCGTTCTCGAAGTAGCGGAACGGGACATTGGCCCGCGTGTCCACGGCATTCAGTCCCGTCAGCGTCCACTCCTGCCAGGTCTCCAGATCGGTCGCCCTGTCCTGGATCTCGGACCTGACGAACCAATCGACGCCGAGACCCACGGCATCCCGAGCGGACGAGGGTCCAAGGATCGGGAGGACCAGATAGGGGCCGCTGCCCACGCCCCAGTAACCCAGGGTCTGACCGAAGTCTTCCTGATGCCTGGGGATCTCCATCCAGTTGCTCGCCACATCGAAGAAGCCGAATATGCCCAAGGTCGAGTTCCACACGAGCCGACTGGCGGTCTCCAGCGACTTCTCGGGACTCAATTGCAGCACGGAATTGATGAGCGTGGTTACGTCACGTAGGTTGTTAAAAAAGTTGTGGATACCGGCCTCCACGAAATCCGGTGTGATCCACTGGTAGCCCCGCACCACCGGGAGAAACACATAGCGGTCAAAATGGTAGTTGAACCGATAGATGGTGCGATTGAAGCCCTGCCAGGGGTCATCCACCGTCTCGATCGCGGTGGTGGTATCTGCGAGGATCAAACGCTCTGGGCTGAAGAACGCCGGCTCGGCCTCCCCTTGCTGCACCGGCGCCGTGCTGCAGCCGCCCAGGAACAGACCGATTACGCCCACAATCAGACAGGTGAGGACTGGCCTTTTTGCTATTGTCATCATCGAATCCTGCCTAGTCCTGGAACACACTCACCATATGAGCGACGTTGTCGCGATACGCCATGTTGCCGCAGTGTCCCCCGGTCGGATAGATCTTGGCCCGGGGCCCGAATATGTCGCGAAAGAAGTCGATCTCCCCGGGTTCGAGGATGATGTCGTTCTCATTGTGCATGACCTCGATCTTGTCGGCCGATCGCAAGTAGGCCTCGATGTTCTTCAGGCTCATTTGATCAATCAGCTGGTCGCGGGTTATCGAGGGATCCCGGTCCTTGAAATAAGGGTAGAAGAATAGGTGGTAGTAGTCCGTGAAACCGATGCGGTAGACCATCTGCTGAAACTGGGTCGGGTCGCTGTTGCGCGTCAGCGAGACATTTCTCGGCTTTACGAAACCGGCGTCCCTCATCACATCTGAGGTGAAGATCATATCCCCGGAGGATATGCGAAAGGAGGTGCCGATCAGCGCGGCCAGCTCCTCGTTCTTCGGCTGCATCTCATCGAAAGCCTTATAGAGGAGTTCCGGCCCGAACTCGATCTGGTCCGAGCGTTTGTACGCCCGGGTGAAGCCTTCGACCACTTCCTGGAAGAATTGGTAGAAGTTTTCGACACCGCCGGGAATATTCTGGGTCATGCGGTCCAGCAGCGAGATGGAGTTGTAGAGCGTCACGGGCGGGTTGATCATCAGGGCCTTACGGAAATTGAAGACCTTGCGTTGCTCGTCCAACCAGGTCACGAAACCCGCGTTGAACCCCCCCAGGCTGTAGCCGGTAACGTAGAAATCCGTCACCTCGATTTCGCCCTTGAGCTTGTCCCAGACCAGTTCCATCACACGGTAGAGATCCTCGGCGTCTTCCACCGCATGACCGGGCACGGACGTCTCCGACGCCGTCGTGACGAAATTGGGGACCGTCGGCGACGACAGGGAGACGATATGAAAGCCGGCCTGGTAAAAGGCCTTCGCCATCATCACATTCTTGGACCCGTTGTGGGACGCGCCGGTGCCGGCGATCAGAAACACCAACGGGGCGGGGCCTCGCTGCAGCGCGTAGGAGTACTGAAGGCCGTCGCGGTAATACCAGAACCACTCGGGCATCTCTCGGTCTTCGAAGACCGTCAGCCTGGCCTGCCTGAGCGGGATCTTTTTCGGCAGCTCCGCACGATACCCCTCCGGTGTGCCGACGACGGTCGCTACCCATCGATCATCGATCGGGTAGTCGTAGGTCTCTGTGCCCGCCCAGACCGCGGTCGTCGCAAACACCCCGAACAGGAAACCCGAGACCCAATGCATCCTCAGACCCTCAATGACTGTTGTAGGCAGGCCCTGGCCTGACCGACCACGGAAGCCCGTTATGACAAAATCAGAAGCGGTAGGTGATCGCCAGGCTTGCACCCAACTGGTCTTTGTCGCCCTCGTCATCGACCAGCGGACTGTCCTTGGCATCGCTCAGCAGCCGACTGTAGGAGACACCGCCCGTGATGCCCCAGCTCTCATTCAGCGCGTAAATGGCAGTGACGCTGACGCCGACGTCTTTGATGCCGCTGTCGTCGACCGAGTATCGCTTCAGGCCGCTGCGCGCAGCGTCCGAACTCGACACCCCAAAGTAGGTGTCCATATAGTCATCGCTGGCGTAGGTCGTCCGAGCGCCGAGCTTGAGCTTGAAATCATCGTTCACGGTCGCGGTGTAAGCGCCGTTGAGGTAGATCAGGTAGCCATCGTATTCGTTGCCGACATCCGCGGCAAAACTCAGCTGCGCCTCCCAGGGGCCGCTACTGAAGCCGACCAAGGCCCCCGCCTCGACCGTGCTATCGACCTTGCTCATTTTGTCGACCTTGTTGTTGTCGACATCATCGCGCTCCATCCGAAACTGCAGCAGCGGCCCCAGTTCCCATTTGGTACCCGACCCTGAAGCCAACAGGTTGGTGCCCAGCCGCACCGCACTGCCAGTGCTGGGCGCCCCGCCGAGGCTCACCGAGCGGCCGCTGTCCCAGGTGTAGTTGCCGAACAACACCGGCGCCCCCTCATAGTCGTCGGAGCCCTCGTAGTCGGGGGCCGCACCCGCGCCGAGCCCGATAAGCCCGCTGCCGGCAGCGCAGAGACCCGGCATCAGCAGCGCGCCCGCCATCAGGGCGCCGATGCTACTATTCGTGCGTCTAGTCATTATTCTGAAATCCTTATGGCCCTAGGCCCATGGTGATTGAAACAAACCAGATCGGCGGCGCGCAGATCAGGGCTGTGCATT
>JASFJQ010000099.1:0-7123 GCA_050121305.1 Chromatiaceae bacterium | reverse complement strand
CCCTTCAGCGCCGAGACTTCGGACAGGAACTCATCCATCTCGTTCTCGCGGATCGAGCCGCTGGTGTCGATTGCGACGACGATCTCGATCTGCGAGCTCTTCAGCGACGGCAGGATGGCATCGCCCTCGCGACGCGACGGACGCATATAACTGAAGTCGTCGCGCGCCATCGCGGTCATGTATCGCGCCAGGAGCATCCGCCATGGGAGCCGCGGCTGCAGTAGATGATCGACCAGGCGTGCCATGCTGCCGCCCATCTTGCCGGCCTGCATGGCCTGCTGCGCGGCGCCCGCCAGACGCTGCTGCCACTGTACCTCGAGCGTCTGGCGCTCTTCGCTGCTCAACGGTGGCGGGGTGGGTTCGCCACTGCCCTCGCGATCGTCGTCGTACGGTGCCTGTTCGGCACGGGATGTCTCGGCCTCCATGGGTCTGGCGCCTTCACCCTCGCGCTGGTCGGACTGTTGATCCAGCGGTTTATCGCCGTGCTGGTCGCGATCGTCGTCCCGCTGCGTATCGTCGCGGCCTCGGCCGGACTGCTGCTGGGCGTTGTCGGGCCGGTCGGGTGCCTTGCCCTGTTGACCTCCCCCCGACTGGTTGTCTTGATCGAACAAGTGCTGATCGATGGTGTCGCTGTCGTCGTTTTCGTCGATCAGCGGGTAGATCTCCTCAGCCGTCATGCCGAGATAGTCTGGCATCACCTGGCAGTTGGGCGGCGGCGTCAGGCCGTCGTCGAGCAGCAATGGGTTAATGGCGTAGTCACAGGCCAGATCCCAACGATGCCGGACACGGTGCTGACGGCGGGCGAAGTGCGACAGGGCGCAGTGCAGCGCCTCGTGGGCGAGCATGAATTGGGTCTGCGCCATCGACAATGCGTCTATGTATTGCGGGTTGTAGTAGAACTTGCGCGCGTCCGTTGCCGTCGTCGGGCACCAGCTGGGGTCGGCAGCGGCCATCGGCAGGCGCAGCACCAGCGCGCCGAGAAACGGCTTGTCAAGAATCAGCTTTGCGCGCGCCGCGGTAAGCTTGGTTTCTATCGCGTCGAGGTCCGCTGTCATTTCTTGCTTCGCTCAGCTTGGTCAGGTCGCATCAGTCGCCCGGCGGACGCCGGCGTCTTCGCCAGCTGCGCTGCCACTGTCATTCGTACAGCATCACATCCGCGACTGTATTCGCCCAGGTAGCGAATTCCGGCACCTGGAAGAGGCCTTCGCCGATTGCCCGATGCAGGTCGGAGACCAGCATGACCCCCATTTCCCGCTGTGGAAAGGTGCGGGCGTAATCCAGGATGCGGCCCGTGACTTGCGCGGCCAGGTCGGTCTGCTGCGCGCGAATCGCGCGACCGACCAATGCCGCAGCCACGGCGTACTGCAGGTCGATCTCGTCCGGCACCGGTACCGATTTGCCGGCCACGATGTCGTCCAGGTCGGGCATTTTGTCAAGGCTGTTGACGAACGCGGTCAGCTCGATCCCGGCGGCCGGTCCGACGCAGGCCTGCAATGTCCCCTGCAGCAGCTCCCCCCGATCGCCGAATTTCTGCAGACTGCGGTGCGCGAACTCCCAGGAGCGCGGGGACGGGAACGCGACCGGGTTATGTGCCGGGTCGAAATCGAATAGCAGTTCCGGGCGGAAGCGCAGGAAGGCGATGACGCGCTCGTCGATACCGTGCTGATAGGCCCAGGCCACCCAGTCGTCGAGGTGGGTATCCACTTCGAAGTGTGAGAAGCGATTGGCCAGCGGAGCCGGCATGGTGTAGGTCACGCCACGATCGCCCTGGCGGTTGCCGGCGGCAAAGATCGCCCAGCCGCCGGGCACTTCGTATTCGCCAAGCCGTCTATCGAGTATCAACTGGTACGCAGCGGCCGAGACGCTCGGTGGCGCGGAGGTGATTTCGTCGAGGAACAATATCCCGGTGAGGCCGTGGCGCGCCGTATCGGGCAGGATGGCGGGCGCCGCCCATTCGACGAAGTCACCGCTGCGGAACGGGATGCCGCGCAAGTCGCTAGGCTCCATCTGCGACAGCCGGATATCGATGACCGGTGCCCGATGGCGTTCCCCCGTCTGTCGAATCATGTCCGATTTACCGACCCCGGGGGGGCCCCAGAGCATCACTGGGGTGTGGTGACCCTCGTTGGTGCTGATGAATTCGCGGTCGAGAATGGTGAGTAACTGGGCGGGGCGCATCGGGGATCCTACAGAACGTTTCGAGCGCCAAGGATGCTAAGGCGGCCTGGCTTGGTCAACCATCGCCGGCCCACGGTATCAAAACCAGCGCGCTTAAGGCCTCGATATTGAAAAGGAACTTGTCAGTCTTTAGTAAAGCAGAGTATTCTAATGTCCCCTTTTACAACGCCGCCCCGCCGGGCGCCACAGCGGCGACAGCCGAATTCCCGGGGCAGACGCCGTCAAGGTGCGCGAGGGGGGGTGGGCTGACCTACGAGGCGCACGAAGTTGGCTAAATTCGGAGACCGGACATGAACCAGTTCTACTACGACGCTGTGACAAAAATGGAAGAGATGGGTGTCGATGAGGAGTACATCCAGGGTTGGCAGGCGGGTTTCCTGCAAAACCCTCAGCGCGAGGAACAGCGCCTGACAGAGGCCTACGAGGCGGGCTATGGCGACGGCGAAGGCAAGAACACCGACAATTTCGCTAACTGGGTCAAGAGCTGATCGCTTTGTCGATCCATGCATAGATGAAAGGCGGGTGATCCCCGCCTTTTTTCTTGCGCGATGCCTCGGCAGCCTTTGCTGCATCCTGTGTCAAAAGGCCGGCAAGGTCGTCGAAACTTGCTCCGGGTCAATAGACGGCGCCCGAATGGAGAAAACCCCGGTGTGTCTCGACCAGGGGTCCTCAGCTTGCACTATGCTTTTTTTGTTCGAGACTGCTTGGGAAGGTTACGCGCGGCCATGCGACGAAGGGCTTTCGCCCGCATTTCACCGTCTTCCGTCGCGAGCGTGTAGGCCCGCGCGGTAGTTAATCGATGAGATAAGCAGGCTAGTGAGAGTCTTGCCGGCCAATGGTTCGTGACAGCAACTGAGGCGACCCTGTGTCGTCTGGTGGGGAGCCCTGATGCATCCGGTGATGATACTCATTCCTGCTGCGATCCTGATCCTTGGGCCCCGCGCCTGGGCCAGTCACATGATCAAGAAGAACGATGATAAGGACCTGGATGTTCCGGTTACCGCGAGGGAGTTCGCGCGCGAGATCCTGGACCGCCAGCAATTGCAGGCGGTGAAGGTCGAAAGCACCGACATCGGTGACCATTACGACCAGTATGCCAAGGCGGTGCGCCTGGCGCGATCACGTGTCGATCGCAAGACGCTCGCCGCGCTGACCACGACTGCGCACGAGGTGGCGCACGCACTGCAGGACGCATCCGACTACCCGCCCTTCGTGTGGAGGACCCATCTGACCAAATTGGCGCAGGTGACGGGGCAGATGGGGGCCGTAGTGCTCGTGACGGTTCCGATGCTGGCCCTGACGACACACAGGCCGTTGCCCTTCCGCGCCCTGGGCGCCGCGATTATTGCCATGCTGGGTACCGGGCTGGCCGCGCAGCTTGCGGCCCTGCCCTCAGAGCTGGATGCGAGCTTCAACCGCGCTCTCCCGATGCTCCGCAGCGGCTACATCGCAGAGAAACAGGTCGGAGATGCGCGCATGATTCTAGTGGCCTGCTCGTCGACCTACATCGCCGCGTCGATGGTCTCGATCCTTAATTTCTGGCCCTGGTATATCCGTGGTGCCTTCGCCGCTACACCCAGTCGGCCGGCCATGGTGCAGGCTGGCGTGATCGCAGGGTCGGCCACGGCGTCAGCGCAGCGTTCGCGGACAGCTGTCAGGGGCAGGGGCGCGTTGGAGCCCTTGGCCAGGCGGGTCGGCAAGCCATTGATCCGGGGCTGGCTGCGATTGCGCAGGGGCCCCTGATGCGCGCGGAATGGATTATCGATTCTGGTTCGTCACAAAACTGTAAACAAAATAAGGTCGCGTGTTGTATTCTTCTATGCATGCTGCATCCATTCGGCGCACAGGCGATCCCTGTACCCAGTGATCGCCATCTGTCTCGCCCAACGGTCGCACCGACAGGGCGGATAACCGGGGGCGAGTGGGCGCTCGCGCCAATCCCCCCTCAGCGGAAAGACGAGCCGATCGATTGATCACCGTTTGCCCAGCGATAACGATAACGAATGCACGACCACAACCATGAGTAACCCAAACCCCAAGGCGCAATCTCCGGCGGGGCTCGTTACCCCTGTGAGCGTCCGAAAACGGGGCCGCGCTCGGCTCGATGTCCCGGGCCTATACCGTTCTCCCAAGCTCAAACGGCATCTGGAGCAGCGCCTTCATGCAGTGGAATGCATCCGTTCGGTCGAGGCGAACATCCTCACCGGTCGCCTGCTGTTGAGATACGATCCGGACCGACGGCTCGCCGATATCATCAGGATCGTCGAGCGGGAACTCGGAGGGCGCAAGGAGCGCAGGAGGCCAGTCAAGAGGACCCCGCCCGCGCCGCTGAAAACCGCGATCAAGGCGACCCTCGGCGGCCTCTCAGAGATTCTCGGCGGCCTCGGGCGCAACGTCGCGCCAGTTCCCGTCTTCGGCGCCACGGCGCTGACGGCAAGCCCCACGGCCACCACCAAGGAGGCGCAGGAGGCCAGGAACTGGCACATCATGACGCCAGATCAGGTGCTGGCGCATCTGGCCGTCTCAGCGCAGGAGGGCCTGAGTTCGGCGGAGGCTGGCGTTCGCCTGCAGCGTTTTGGAGCGAACACCCTGGTCGCCGGCGAAAAGCGCTCCGATCTCGCGATCTTCATCGACCAGTTCCTGAATGCCCCGGTGGCCCTGCTCGGCGCCTCCGCGGTCATCTCCGTGGTGACCGGGGGCGCGGTGGATGCGGCCGTCATCATGGGCGTCGTTTTGATCAATGGCCTGATCGGGTTCGTGACCGAGCGTCAGTCCGAAATGGCGATTGCGTCATTGGCCAAGACCGGTGTGCGCGAAGTGACCGTGCTGCGCGATGGTGTCCCCAAGAACGTCGAGGTCGAACGCATCGTGCCGGGGGACATCCTGGTCCTGGTCCCCGGTACCTATATCGCGGCCGACATCCGGCTGCTGAAGGGGCACCGGCTCTCCATCGATGAATCCGCATTGACCGGTGAGAGTCTCCCTGTGGCCAAGAAGCCTGAGTACATCGGTGCGGGCGAGACGGCGCTCGGTGATCGCATCAACATGGGGTATATGGGCACCAGCGTCACTGGCGGTAGTGGTGAGGGCATCGTCGTCGCGACGGCCGAGGCCAGTGAGCTCGGAAAGATCCAGACCATGGTGGGCGAGGCCGAGTCTCCGCAGACGCCCATGGAGCGCCAATTGGAGAAGCTGGGAACGCAGATGGTCTACATCAGCGCCGGCGTTTGCGTACTGGTCGCCGGCATTGGTCTGCTGCGAGGGTTCGGTTGGCTGGAGATGCTGAAATCCGGGGTCTCGCTGGCCGTAGCCGCAGTGCCCGAGGGTCTGCCCGCGGTCGCCACCACAACGCTGGCGATGGGGATAGGCAATATGCGCAAGCACAATGTCTCCGTCCGTCACCTGGATGCGGTCGAGAGCCTGGGATCGGTGCAGGTCTTCTGCATGGACAAGACCGGCACCCTGACCATGAACCGCATGGCCGTGGTCGCGGTACACAGCGGCGAACAGCCCTTCGATGTAATCCAGGGTGGTTTCCAGGCGGACGGCGCGCACTTCGATCCCATGGACCGCGAGGAACTGGTGCGCCTGATGCAGGTGGTGTCGCTGTGCAGTGAGGTCGAGCTCCACGGCGAGGCGGACAACCCGCAACTGGAAGGGTCTGCCACCGAGATGGCGCTGGTGGACATGGCCCTGAAGTCAGGCATCGACGTGGTCGCGCTGCGGGCGAAGTATCCGACCAAGCGCACGCGCTACCGCGCAGAAGGTCGCCCTTACATGAGCACGCTGCACGAATATGAAGACGGCAAGCACCTGCTGGCGGTCAAGGGCAGCCCGGATGAAGTGCTCGAGATGTGTGAGCATCAGGTTGTGAACGGCGAAGTCATCCCACTCACCGTTGAGACCAGGGCTGCAATACTGAACGAAAACAAGCGTATGGGGGGCAGTGCCCTGCGGGTCCTCGGCGTGGCCTATCGTGAACTCGACAGTGCCAGGATGCCGGCGAAGACCGGGCAGTTGACATGGCTGGGGCTGGCCGGCATGGCCGATCCCATGCGGCCCGACATGGACAAGCTCATCACCATGTATCACCGGGCCGGCATAAAGACGATCATGATCACCGGCGACCAGGCGGCCACCGCACAGGCGATCGGTGAGCAGCTCGGACTCAGCGGCGATCAACCGCTGCAGGTACTCGAGTCCACCAAACTGGACGAGATGGATCCCGATCTGTTGGCGGGTCTGGCCAAGAACGTACATGTGTTTGCGCGGGTGAGCCCCGCCCACAAACTCAAGATCGTGCGCGCCCTGCAGGAGGCGGGCTATGTCGTCGCGATGACCGGCGACGGTATCAACGACGGCCCCGCGCTAAAAGCGGCGGACATCGGTGTGGCGATGGGTTTGACCGGCACCAATGTGGCGAGGGAGGTGTCCGACGTGGTGCTGGAGGACGACAATCTTCATACCATGTCGGTCGCGGTGCGCCAGGGCCGGACCATCTACGGCAACATCCGCAAGATGATCCATTTCATGGTCTCTACGAATCTGACCGAGATCGAGGTGATGCTGATCGGGATTGCGGCCGGCTGGGGTCAGCCGATGAATCCGATGCAGCTGCTGTGGATCAACCTGGTAACCGACATCTTCCCCGGGCTTGCGCTGTCGATGGAGCCGCCGGCGCCCGGCATCATGAGTCGCGACCCGAGGGATCCCGATGAGGCCATCATTGCCGGTGACGACCTGAAACGCATGTTGTTCGAGTCGGGCACCATCGGGCTGGGTGTGATGGGCGCCTACTATGCCGGGATGCGGCGCTACGGCATAGGCCCGGCGGCCGCCACCCTGGCATTCAACACCCTGACGATGAGCGAGTTGGCACATGCCTACAGCTCCCGCTCGGAATACCGGAACGTATTCGGTGGCGTAAAGCTGCCGCCCAACAAGG
>JASFJQ010000098.1:0-7128 GCA_050121305.1 Chromatiaceae bacterium | reverse complement strand
GGGGCAGGTTGCGAGCCCTATCACAGGCGCTTCTTCGACCCCGAGCGCTATCGCCTGGTATTGTTCGATCAGCGCGGTGCGGGACGTTCTACACCGCATGCCGAACTGACCAACAACACCACCTGGGATCTAGTCGCGGATCTGGAGAGGGTGCGCGAGCACCTGGGTATCGACCGCTGGCTGGTTTTTGGTGGATCTTGGGGATCGACGCTCGCGCTGGCCTATGCGCAGACCCACGCTGAGCGTGTGCGGGGACTCATCCTGCGAGGCGTATTTCTCTGCCGACCGCATGAGATAGCCTGGTTCTATCAGTCCGGGGCTAGCCGCCTGTTTCCGGACTACTGGGAGGATTTCGTCAGTCCGATCGATCCCGGCGAGCGTGACGACCTGTTATCGGCCTATCACCGCCTGTTGACCGGGAAGGACGAACTGCGCCGCCTGGCCGCCGCCAAGGCCTGGTCGGTCTGGGAAGGACGAACTGCCACGCTGCTGCCGGATGAACGAGTGGCTGCGCATTTCGCTCAGCCACATATCGCGTTGAGCATGGCGCGGATCGAATGTCATTACTTTATCAACAAGGCCTTCTTGCGGCCCAATCAGTTACTCGATGACGCCGCCAGACTCAGCGGTATCCCCGGCGTGATCGTACACGGCCGCTATGATGCCATCTGTCCGCTGGAGAATGCCTGGGCGCTGCACAACGCCTGGGCCGGCAGCGAGTTATCAATCGTCGCCGACGCGGGTCACTCAGCCACCGAGCCGGGAATCCGGCGGCGATTGATCGAGGCGACCGACTATTTTGCAAGTACCGGCGGTTGATGCCGAAGGGCTTCTGGCGATTGGCGCAAGGTGCACTGGCCCGGCGCAGTGCAGCTCTTCTGTCGGTACTGGGTGCATTGCGGCTTGCGCCTGACGGTCGCTAATTTGCCAGGTAATTCAGCAGCTGATCCAGCGAGGCGTCCTCGGACGCCCCGATGTCGATGGTCTCCAGGCCGGCCCAGTATTCCTCCGGGCTGTTTGCAGGCGTGCACCATAAGATCTTAACGCCCAGAGAGATTGGGCCGCAGTCCAGGTCGCTGGGGGTTTGGATCGTCAGCTGCAGGATGCCATCCGTATACAGCTGGCGACTGGAGATCAGCATCATACCCCCTTTCGACAGATTGCCGATGACACCCAGCTGTTCGCCATCAACGCCATTGATAACCTGCAACCCGACGTCGTGCGCGTCGATTCTGTCGTTTCTGCGGCGGTCATCCACTCTAGCTCGCCCTCCTCTGTTCAGGCGTTGACGGAATCCTCGAGCGCGCGCCGGATGCGCCGCAACGAGCGTGCAACAAAGCTCGATGCCTCGGCTTGCTTGGGACGGATCGCGCCTTCCCGGATCTTTTGCGCGACACTGAGCGCCGGCATCAGCGCGACTTTTGCGCCATGCTGGTCGACAAACAGCATATTGCGTGTATGTGGATTGACCCACAGCAGTTTGACTGCCTGCTCACCCTTAGCGTCATTGTTCTGCATCACGAACCAGTTTCCGGCCTCGCGCATGAGCTTGTCGGCGACCTTTTGATCCTCGGCGTCAGCTGGCCTCTCCAGTGGCGCCTCTTCTGCCGCCGCGGTTGGTTCCACAGCGCGTGATGGACGGGTCGGCTGCGCCTTGCTCGGGGGAGGCGCGGGCCGCGCTTCGACGGTCTTCTCGGGCTCCGCATCGAGCGCCTCGACGACTCGGCGGATATTTTGTTCGTGATGTGGGATCAGGCTGCCGACGCTGCCTTCCAGACGTCGCGTGAGGTCCTCGCGCATCTCCTGCCCGAGCGGCTGTCCACCTGCGACGTACACCGCCGCGGCGATAAGTGCCTCGCCAACACTGTAGGCATTACTCCAGGCATTGGATTCGGTATCGAGATTGCTGCGCAATAGCAGCAAAGTGAGGTAATCCGCATAGGTCGTCGACAGGAAGGTGATGACGGCCGGGGATACCTCAATATCGGCACTGATTTCATCGACCGTCTGTTTGACGATCGCCTTGGCCTGCTCCAGGCGAGCACGTCCGCGCTCTGCCTCGAGGGTCCTGTCCTCGGCGGCGGTCGATTGTTGTTCCAGCTTCTTTTCGGCGCTGTCGAGTTCTGCGATCTGGGCCTCAAAAAAAGCGTCTTCGAGGGTCTTGTGTCCGAGTATCCGGGTGACGATCTCCTGAAGCTGCGGATAGATCCCAGCGCGCAGCTTGTCTTCACGCACCCATTTGATGCCGGCATCGAGCATGCGCTCGAAAAGACGTCGCGCCGGATGCGCGCTGTTCTCCAGAAAATCCTTACTCTGCACCGCAATCTTCAAATATCGCGTATGCAGATGGCTCAGGAGCGTCTTGACCGAATTCGCCAGCAGCTCCTCGTTCAGCATTGCCTCGAACAGCATGCCAACGATATCGATAATGTCTTCTTCGCGCCGGTCGAGTCTGTCCTGGCCAACGAGGTTTTTGATTATCTGGCGCTGTTTCTGCAGGGCCATCTGCACCCTTTTCAGCAAGACGGCGTCTATCGCCACGACCTTGGCCCCCGGCGGGCCAGTCGGGATCGGCAGCGGGTTTGGCGCCTCGCCGAGCACACGTTCGTCGGCAATCGCCTCATCGACGCTGGCGGCCGTCGCGCTGATCGGTACCGACGTACTGAGGGGTTCGACGGTGGCTTGTTCATGGCGGCGTCGCTCCGCAAGCAGGGAGCTGATGGCCGATAGGGTCTCCGCCGAGGTCGGTGTACTCGGGTGGAGCGGCGGAATGCCTGCAGCCCCGACCTCTTGGGCGGCGCCGGATTCGCTGACTCCATCGCGGACCTGTTCGGCGCCCGCTGCAGCGCGACCACCGGCCCCGCCGCCGCGGCCAAATCGTTGATATTCGAACTTGATGTTGGGCAGTATGCCCATACCGATCAGGCGCTGGTTCAGGCCGGCATACAGGACCCCCAACCGGCTCATCACATAGCGATCGAACAGCGTGTAGAAGACCAGCCGGACCTCTTTTTCGACGTCGAGCTTGCGGCTGGCGGGATCGAAAAAGCGCATGATCTGCATCGGGTTGCCCGGGACCTGATCGATCGGTATCGGTCGGCCGCCGAGCAATGCCGAGAGGCGTTGGGCCAGGCCATGCAGCTCGCTGAGCTGGCGATCGATCGTGCGTTTGGCGATCGTCTCCAGCGCCAGGGAGCGTTCGTAGTCTTCCACTTCGACCAGGCTGAGCGTATCGGCGCCGAGTCCCGCGGCGCCGCCGGAGCTGCCGGTGATCAGCAGCAGCTGGTCCCGCAGATTGCGTTCGAACTCGCCGATGATGGTCTCTTCTTTGAGGTAGAACTCGCGCTGGGCGTCGAAGAACATGCTCTGAAGCCGATTGTTTTCGGCCGCGTCCGCGAATTCCAGCAACACCTCGCTGGAGGACGCAAAAAGCTGGCGGAAACCCTCGGTGAGGCTCTGGGCGACGTCATTCTCCCATTCCCGCAGTGTGTTCTTGATGCTCGTCTGCATGGGTTCTTGATACCGGCGGCGGTGGGAATGCTGTTCGGGATTCTGCATCATACTAAGTTATTACATCGGTAGGCGACCGCGGTTACTTGAGGGGGAACGTCGAATTTCGGACGTGCGGCGAGAATGAAAGAGAAAGCGACTTGATCGGCTTATTGCAGCGCGTCCGATGCGCGAATGTTCGGGCCAATGATCAGGCTGTCGCCAGGATCGACAGCGGTCTGCTGGTCCTGGTTGGCGTGCAGAAGGGCGACGACCGGGCCAGGGCCGACCGCCTGCTCGAGCGCCTGTTGAGCTATCGTGTCTTCATGGATGCCGATGGCAAGATGAATCTCTGCCTGCGGGACGTCAGCGGCGGCCTGCTGCTGGTACCGCAATTCACCTTGGCGGCAGACACGCGCAAGGGCCGGCGGCCAAGCTTTTCGAGCGCTGCCGGGCCTGAAAAGGCCGAGGAATTATTTGATTACCTTGTTGCGCAGGCACACACCCGGCTTGCCGGGGTCCAAAGCGGCGTCTTCGGGACCGATATGCAGGTAAGCCTGGTCAACGACGGCCCGGTGACCTTCTGGCTCGAGACCTGAGTGATATTCGCCCCGCAGCAGGCGGCGCCAAATGCCCGGATTTCGCGTAGAATTGCGAGACAGTCACCGGAGTCGACCAGGAAGCCACCGTGGCCCGCAGCGCCCGTGTAGAACGCGATACCTTAGAGACCCAGATCATTGTCTCGATCGATCTGGATGGCAGCGGCGCGGCGCGCCTGGACACCGGGATCCCGTTTCTCGAGCACATGCTTGAGCAGATCGCGCGGCACGGGCTCATCGACCTCGACATCGTCGCCAAGGGTGACTTGCATGTCGATGCCCACCATACGGTCGAGGATATCGGGATCACCTTGGGTCAGGCGTTCGCCCGGGCGATAGGTGACAAGCAGGGAGTTCGGCGCTATGGGCACGCTTACGTGCCGCTGGACGAGGCACTGTCGCGCGTGGTTCTGGACCTTTCCGGCAGGCCGGGCCTGGTGTTTGAGGTGGCCTTCACCCGCGCGGCGATCGGCGGGTTCGATGTCGATTTGTTCCACGAGTTTTTTCAGGGATTCGTCAATCATGCGGCGGTCACGCTGCATATCGACAATTTACGCGGCGTCAACGCGCACCATCAGGCCGAGACCATATTCAAGGCCTTCGGACGCGCGCTGCGTGTCGCCATCGAACCGGATGCGCGGCTGGGTGACGCGATTCCATCGACCAAGGGCAGCCTGTAGGAGATACCTGCGTGGCTCAAAAGATCGCCGTCATCGACTATGGCATGGGGAATCTGAGGTCGGTATCGAAGGCGGTCGAGCACGTCGCCGGCCGTGCTGAGGTGCGCGTGACGGACGATCCGGGGTTCATCGCTGCCGCTGATCGCGTCGTATTTCCGGGGCAGGGGGCGGCACGCGATTGCATGGCGGCGATCAGCGAACACCATCTGAACCGGGCGATCTTGCAGGCGGCGCAAAACAAGCCATTCCTCGGCATCTGCATGGGGTTGCAGGTCCTGATGAGCTACTCGTACGAAAATAACGGCACTGAGTTGCTCGGGCTGTTCGATGGCCGCGTGAAGCGTTTCGACGGGCTGGCAATGGATGACAATGGGCTGCCATTGAAGATTCCGCACATGGGCTGGAACCAGGTCCATCAGGTGATGGCGCATCCGCTATGGCAGGGTATCGAGGACCAAAGCCGGTTCTATTTTGTGCACAGTTATCGGGTGGTGCCGGAAGATACCTCACTGATTGCAGCAACCACAGACTACGGTGTGCGGTTTACCGCCGCAATCGCCCGCGACAAACTGTTTGCCACCCAGTTCCACCCGGAGAAGAGTGCGGACGTCGGGCTACGGCTACTGAGCAATTTCGTGAATTGGGCTATTTGAGGATCGCGCCGGGCGCTAGCCACAGGCAACCCGGATGGGGAAACCTGCCGCCGCGACCCAGCGAGTTCCAGAGGCGCAGACATGATACTGATACCAGCAATCGACCTCAAAGACGGCAAGTGTGTCCGCCTGCGCCAGGGCGTCATGCAAGACGATACGGTCTTCTCCCACGACCCACTGCAGGTGGCCCAGCGATGGGTCGATGCCGGCGCGCGCCGCCTGCACATGGTGGACCTGAACGGGGCCTTCGCCGGGCGCCCGATCAATGCAGAGCCGGTGCGGCAGATCGCCGATGCCTTCCCGGATCTGCCGATCCAGGTCGGTGGCGGTATCCGAAATGCCGAGACCATCGAGGCCTACCTGGATGCCGGCGTGCAGTGGTGCATCCTCGGCACCAAGGCGGTGAGAGAGCCGCATTTTGTCTCCGAGATGTGCCTGCAGTTTCCCGGACATATCATCGTCGGCCTCGACGCCAAAGGAGGTAAGGTCGCGGTCGAAGGCTGGTCTAAGCTGTCGCGACATGACGTCATCGATATGGCGCAGCATTTCGAAAACGACGGCGTGGCGGCGATCGTCTACACCGATATCAGTCGAGACGGCATGCTGCAAGGCATAAACGTCGAGGCGACCAGCGAACTCGCAAATGCCGTACGCATACCCGTGATCGCATCGGGTGGAATCACAAGCATCGAAGATGTCCGTGCTCTGTGCCAGGCGGACACCGAGAATATCATCGGCGCAATCACCGGCCGCGCGATCTATGAAGGCACCCTGGACCTGGCTGAGGGTCAGAAGTTGGCGGACGCACTGAGCGGGCGGTGAGGGTCGCGGCCCGGGTCGGCCGGCGTCTGAGGTCATCCGGCAGGTACTGCCTGCCCTACCAGGAATCTTGCTATGGGCTTAGCCAAACGGATCATCCCCTGTCTCGACGTCGATGCCGGGCGCGTGGTCAAAGGCGTCAAGTTCGTCGATATCCGCGATGCCGGCGATCCAGTCGAGGTCGCGCGCCGCTACAATGAGGAAGGTGCCGATGAGATCACCTTCCTGGACATCACCGCGACTGCTGACGACAGAGAGACCCTTGTGCATGTCGTCGAGGAGGTCGCATCGGAGGTGTTTATCCCGCTGACGGTTGGTGGCGGCATCCGCACGGCCGAGGACGTGCTGCGTATGCTCAATGCGGGTGCGGACAAGGTCGCGATCAATTCCGCCGCAGTTTTCAATCCGCCCTTCGTCAAAGAGGTCACCGACCGCTTCGGCTCGCAGTGTATCGTGGTCGCGATCGACGCCAAGCGGGTGGGTGACCATTGGGAGATCTTCACCCACGGGGGGCGCAAGCCGACTGGCATCGATGCTGTGGAGTGGGCGCGCAAGATGGCAGATTTCGGTGCTGGCGAGATCCTATTGACGAGCATGGACCGCGATGGCACCAGGATCGGTTTCGATAATGAATTGACGCACGCGGTGGCCGCGGCCGTCCCGATCCCGGTAATTGCCTCGGGTGGCGTCGGCGAGCTGCAGCATCTCGTCGACGGGGTGAAGTTGGGTGGCGCCGACGCGGTCTTGGCGGCGTCGATCTTCCACTTCGCCGAGCACAGCATTGGCGAGGCGAAGCGCTTCATGGCCGATCAGGGCATCGAGATGAGGCTATAGCGGGAGATCCAATGAAAGACACGCTCAATCAGCTTGCCGCCGTGCTGGAGCAGC
>JASFJQ010000097.1:0-7141 GCA_050121305.1 Chromatiaceae bacterium | reverse complement strand
GCTGCGCGACCAGGCCCTGCTCGAACTCGAGCGGCGCGAGATCAAGGCGCCGTTCAATGGCCGCATCGCGCAGGTCCTGGTCTCGCCGGGTCGACGTGTCCGCGTCGGTGATCCGCTGGTGAGCCTGTATGACACCGACGCGATGATATTTCGCGCACAGCTGCCCGGCCGGCACCTCCCGGAGATACGCGCAGCGATCGCAGATGGGGCGGAACTCGCCGTCGCCGGTACGATCGACGGCGTCGCGGTGCGTGGGCGTCTGCGCAGCCTCGCCGGCGAGGCCTCCAGTGGTACCGGCGGCGTCGACGGGCTGTTCACGGTCACCGAAGGCGGCGACCAGATCAGCCAGGGGCGCTTTGTCCGCCTGGAGCTGGCGCTCCCGGCGCGTGGTGACCTGATCGCGCTGCCGCACGAGGCCATCTACGGCACCGACCGTGTGTATGTGCTCGATCCCGGGAACCGCATGCGACCGCGCCGGGTGCAGCGGGTCGGCGAGGTCTCGATCGCGCCGGGCGACACCCGCGTGCTGGTGTCCGCCCCGGATCTGCCCGATGGGACCCCGGTCGTGACCACGCAGCTCCCGAACGCGCTCGATGGCCTGTTGGTGCGCGTGGTCGAGGGACGGTGAGCAGACCATGACCTTCAGCCATCGCAAGGATGTCATCGGCATCTTCGCCCAGCACAAGGTGGCGGCGAATCTGCTGATGATCATCATGCTGTTGGCCGGCGTCTGGGGACTCGCCAACCTCAATGTGCAGTTCTTCCCCAACTTCGAGGTCGAGGTCGTTACGGTCAGCACCGCCTGGTCCGGCGCATCCGCAGAAGATGTCGAGCGTTCGGTCACCATCCCGCTCGAACAGGTATTGCGCACCACGGACAATCTGGAAAGCATGTCTTCGACCTCGAGCCAGGGCCTCAGCGTGATCAGCCTCGAATTCCCCGAGGACACCAACATGGGGGAGGCGACAAATCGGGTCGAGGAGTTGGTCAATTCGGTGCGCAACCTGCCCAGCGATGCCGAGGATACCGAGGTCAGCCATGTCATGCGTTACGAGCAGGTGGCCCGCCTGCTGATCCACGGGCCGAGAGACATCCGTGAACTGCGGCCCCTGGTGCGGCGTATGGAACGCGAGTTGCTCGATCGCGGTATCGCGAAGGTGAACATCACCGGGCTGCCCGAAGACGAGTTGGCGATTCAGATCCCCCAGGCAATGCTGGAGGATCTCGGTCTTTCGCTCAACGAGGTCGCATCGCGGATTGCCGCGGAGTCGCGTGATCTGCCCGCCGGGACCGTCGGCCGTGACGATGTCGGTCGCGAGGTCCGGACCCTGAATCAGCGCCGCACCGAACCCGAATTCGAGCAGCTGGTGCTGTTGGCCGAGCGTGAGGGTCGACTGCTGCGGGTCGGCGACGTCGCCGAGGTCGAGCGACGCCCGCGTCCCAATCAGGTCGAGCTGAGCTTTCAGGGAGAGCCCACCGTCGAGCTGCAGCTGATGCGATCGGCCACCTCGGATTCGCTGGTCTCCGCGCGTCTGATGCAGGAATGGGTCGCAGAGGCCGCAGGGCGCTACCCGCCCGACGTCTCCATTACCGCGTACGACGAGAGCTGGACCCTGATCGAGGACCGCATCAATCTGCTGCTCAAGAACGGCCTCGGCGGTTTGATCCTGGTGATCGGTATCCTGTTCCTGTTTCTGAATGGGCGCGTCGCATTCTGGGTGACGGTCGGTATCCCGGTCTCCTTCATGGCGACGCTGGCGATCGTGTATCTGGCCGGGGGCAGCATCAACATGATCTCGCTGTTCGCGCTGATCATGGCGCTGGGCATCATCGTCGACGACGCCATCGTGGTCGGCGAAGACGCCCTGACGCATTACCAGACCGGCGAGGGCTCGCTCGAGGCCGCCGAAGGCGGGGCGCGCCGTATGCTGGCCCCGGTGATATCATCGTCGCTGACCACCATCGCGGCCTTCATCCCGCTGTTCGCCATCAGTGGCTTCATCGGCAATATCCTGGGCGACATCCCGTTCGTGATCGTGTGCGTCATCATTGCCTCGCTGATAGAGAGCTTTCTGGTGCTGCCGGGGCATCTGCGACACAGCTTTCAGGGCCTGCACCACGCGACTCCGGGGCGGTTCCGGCAACGCTGGGACGCCGGGTTCGCGCATTTTCGCGACCGCTATTTCCGCCGCCTGGTGACCTGGGCGGTCAACAACCGTTTCGCGATGATCGCGATCGCGCTGGCGTTCGTGATCGTGTTGTTCGGCCTGCTGCGCGGCGGTCGCATCGGATTCAGCTTTTTCCCCAATGTCGAGGGCAGTGTGGTGGTCGCCAGCGTGACCTTTGTCGCAGGCACGCCGCCCGAACGGGTGAAGTCCTTCGTCGACGAGGTGGAAGACGCGCTCTACGAGACCGATCAGGCGTTGGGCGGCGGCCTGGTGCGGGTCGCCAACGTCGCCACCGGGCGCGGCTTTTTCTCGAATGGTCGCAAATCCCAGACGGGCGATCAGTTCGCGTCCGTGACCGTCGAATTGATCCCCTCGGACGAGCGCGAGGTCCGCAACGAGGCCTTCATCGCGGAATGGGAGTCACGCCTGCGGATGCCGCCGGGCTTGGAGTACCTCACCATCACCTCGCGCACCGGGGGGCATCCCGGACGCGATCTCGAGATCCAGCTGTCCGGGCCGGATATCGATGCCCTCAAGCAGGCGGCACTGGAGCTGTCTGAGGCGCTGGTGGCCATCCCCGGGGTGCAGGCGGTCGAGGACGATATGCCGTTCGGGCAGCAGCAGCTGGTGTTCGCGCTGACCCCGCTGGGTGAATCTCTGGGTCTCAGCGTCGAGGACGTCGGTCGGCAGCTGCGCGCCGCGTTCGACGGCGCCCTGGCGCAGATATTCAACGAGGCGGAGGAGGAGGTGGAGGTACGCGTGATGCTGCCGGACAGTGAGCGCTACCGGCTGACTGCCCTCGAGGATTTCAACATCTTTCTGTCCAATGGCCAGACGGTCCCGCTGCTGTCGGTGGTCGATCTCGAGGAGCGGCGTGGCTTCAAGTCGGTGCGCCATGCCGAGGGGCAGCTTGCGGTCAAGCTGTATGCCGACGTCGACAAGACGATCGCCAATGCCAATGCGATCCGGGCCCAGCTGAGCGACGAACTGCTGCCCGGCATGGCCGATCGTTACGGTCTGAGATGGGACTTCACCGGGCGTGCCGAAGACCAGCGCGAGACCGCCGACGACATGCGCAAGGGGGCTTTGTTCGCGCTGGCGATGATCTATATCGTCCTGGCCTGGGTATTCGGTTCCTACGGCTGGCCGCTGGTCGTGATGGCGATCATCCCGTTCGGCATCGTCGGTGCGCTGTATGGTCACTTCCTGATGGGGATCACCCCGACCATTCTCTCGATGTTCGGCCTGTTCGCGCTCTCGGGTATCGTGGTCAATGACTCCATCATACTGGTGGTGTTCTACAAACAGCTGCGCGAGCGGGGTATGGCGGTCAAGGAGGCGATCGTGGAGGCGGCATGCCAGCGCCTGCGTGCGGTCCTGCTGACTTCGCTGACCACCATCGCGGGTCTGCTGCCACTGCTGTTCGAGACCTCGCTGCAGGCGCAGTTCCTGATCCCGATGGCGGTGTCGATATCATTCGGGCTGGCGTTTGCGACCTTCCTGGTATTGCTGCTGGTGCCCACCCTGCTGGCCGGCCTGGAGACCGCGCGGCTGCGGCTCCTGACCATCGCACGCCAGGCGGCCTGAATCGGCGATCGTCAAGCGGTGGTCAGGCAGGTATCGATCATCTTCTGCGCGGCATTCGACAGGCTGCGTTTGCGGTGCGTAACCGCGCCCAGTTCACGCGACAACTGCATCCCCTCGACCGCGAGCGCGTGGACCTCGCCGTCGAGCACCGTCGCCGGCAGCAGGCTCCACCCGAGACCGGTGGCGACCAGCATGTGCAGGGTCTCCAGATAATTGGTCGCCATCGCGACATGGATCTCGACGCCTGCTTCATGCACCGCCGACTCCAGGATCCCACGGGTGTAGGTCGTGGTACCCGGCAGCACGGCCGGATAGCGAAGCAGTTCCGTCAGTGTCAGGGTATCCCGGCCGGCAAGCGGGTGATCGCGGCCGACCATGAAGGCGAGCGGATCATGCCAGATCACCCGCATCTGCAGCGCGCTGGGTTGCGTCGGTGGCAGCGTGACGATGGCAAGTTCCAGGTCGCCGACCTCCACCGCGCGGCAGGCGGCCTCCGAATCCATGAAGCGGATATCGAGTTGCACCGCCGGGAACTGTTCAGTGAAGCGTTTCAGCGGGGCCGGCAGCCGGTGCAGTCCGATATGGTGACTGGTGCCCATGACCAGGCGGCCGCCGACCTCGCCCGAAAGATCGACGACCAGGCGTTTGAGTTCGAGGGCGTCGTTGATCAGTCGGCGGGCCCGCGGTAGCAGGGCGGCGCCACTGCCAGTCAATGAGATGCGCCGCCCGATGCGATCGAACAGGCGGGTACCGAGTTCAGCTTCCAGCTGTGCGACCCGCTTGCTGACGGCCGGCTGGGTGAGATACAGCGCCTCGGCGGCCGCGGAGAACGATCCGCGCTCGGCCACCTCGACAAAGGCGCGCAGTGCAGCGATTTCCATTATTCCAAATGAGAATTCAATGAATTAAAAACATGAATTTGAGTTATCAATGATAGGCGCTATTGTTTGCCTCGTCAGGCAACTGCGCCATCAGGCAGAGAGACTCGACCGATGAGACCGAGAACGCTCTACGACAAACTGTGGGATTCGCATGTGGTCCGCGAGGAACCGGACGGCACGGCACTGCTGTATGTCGACCGCCATCTGGTACACGAGGTCACCTCGCCGCAGGCGTTCGAGGGTCTGCGCCTCGCACAGCGCCCGGTATGGCGGCCCGCGGCCAACCTGGCCACCGCGGACCACAATGTACCGACCACGGATCGCAGCCAGGGGATCGCAGACCCGGTCTCGCGACTGCAGGTCGAAACCCTCGACAGCAACTGTGCCGAATTCCACATCACGGAGTTTGGGATGAATGATCCGCGCCAGGGCATCGTGCACGTGATCGGTCCTGAGCAGGGTGCGACGCTGCCGGGCATGACAGTGGTATGCGGTGATTCGCATACCTCCACGCACGGTGCCTTCGGTGCACTGGCGCACGGTATCGGCACCTCGGAGGTCGAGCACGTACTGGCCACGCAGTGCCTTATCCAAAAGAAATCCAAGGCGATGCTGGTCTCCGTCGATGGGTCGGTGCCCCCGGGCACCACGGCGAAAGACATCGTCCTGACGATTATCGCGAAGATCGGCACGGCCGGGGGTACCGGCTACGCCATAGAGTTCGGCGGCCAGGCGATCCGGGATCTGTCCATGGAGGGCCGTATGACGGTCTGCAACATGGCGATCGAGGCCGGTGCCCGCGCGGGATTCGTCGCGGTCGACGACAAGACCATCGACTACGTGAAGGGCCGGCCGTTCGCACCCGCACCGGCGCACTGGGAACAGGCGGTGGCCTACTGGAGGACACTGCACAGCGATGACGGGGCCGCCTTCGACAAGGTCGTGGTGATATCCGCGGCGGATATCCAACCGCTGGTCACATGGGGTACCTCGCCTGAGATGGTCGTCGCAGTGACCGACAAGGTGCCGGACCCCCGGAACGAGACGGATCCGGTCAAGGCCGATGGTATGCGCCGTGCGCTGGATTACATGGGACTGGAGCCGGGCACCGCGATCCGCGATATCCCGGTCGACAGGGTATTCATCGGCTCCTGTACGAATTCGCGTATCGAAGACCTGCGCGCTGCTGCGGCTGTTGCCAACGGGAGAAGGGTCTCGGATCGGATCAAACAGGCGCTGGTAGTGCCCGGTTCCGGTCTGGTAAAGGCCCAGGCGGAGCAGGAAGGCCTGCACAGGATATTCATCGAGGCCGGCTTCGAGTGGCGCGAGCCTGGTTGCTCGATGTGTCTGGCGATGAATGCCGACCGGCTGGAGCCGGGTGAACGCTGCGCCTCTACCTCCAACCGCAATTTCGAGGGCCGTCAGGGCAAGGGTGGGCGGTCTCATCTGGTCAGCCCGGCGATGGCGGCGGCAGCGGCGATCGCCGGCCACTTCGTCGACGTGCGGGATATGACATGACCGCGGAGAATGCGCAGGCTGAAGCCGCCTTTGGCGCTCGCCGCCATGACAGTGTGAGGGCATAACGATGGATAGATTCGAGACAGTGACCGGGGTCGTTTGTCCATTGGACCGTTCCAATGTCGATACGGATGCCATCATCCCGAAACAGTTCCTGAAGTCGATCAAGCGGTCAGGCTTTGGTCCGAACCTGTTCGACGACTGGCGCTACCTCGACCATGGTGAACCGGGGATGGACAGCAGCGCGCGGCCGCTGAACCCGGATTTCGTGCTCAACGACGCGCGCTATGCCGGGGCGAGTATCTTGCTGACGCGCGAGAACTTCGGTTGTGGCTCTTCGCGCGAGCACGCCCCCTGGGCACTCACGGACTACGGCTTCAAGGTGATCATCGCGCCGAGTTTTGCGGACATATTCTTCAACAACAGCTTCAAGAATGGTCTGCTGCCGATCGCACTGGAGGCGGACATCGTCGACCGCCTGTTCGAACAGGCGGTCGGCGAGCGGGCCCTGCAGCTGACCGTCGATCTCGAGGCGCAGGAGATCCGCGGGGCCGCCGACGGGCCGATTGCATTCGAGGTCGACCCGTTCAGCAAGCATTGCCTGCTCAACGGCCTCGACGACATCGGCCTGACGCTGCAGCACGTGGACGAGATCAGGGCCTACGAGGCACGCAGACGGAGTGTTACGCCGTGGTTGTTTTGAGTGCGACATCGGCGCACGCGATGTACCGCATCGTGCCTTCGCCGCCCGGGGTGACCTGCCGACATCTGACGCCCGAATATTGCATGCGCGCCGGGCGAGAAACCGGGGAGAGCGTATGAGCAAGAGAGTCCTGGTGCTGCCGGGTGACGGCATTGGGCCGGAGATTGTCGCCGAGGCCCTGAAACTCCTGGATCGACTGGCGGGCGAGGGTCTCGCTATCGAGCTCGACGAAGGCCTGGTGGGTGGCGCGGCCTATGACGCAATGGGTACGCCGCTGCCAGCGG
>JASFJQ010000096.1:0-7159 GCA_050121305.1 Chromatiaceae bacterium | reverse complement strand
GTTTACCTCGAAGAACCCGAAGCGGGTCAGCAGCAGGCCAGACAGCAGCACCAGGCTCGCGGTGGCGAACAGCGCGGCGCCCGCGCGAACGGCATAGCGGTTGGGTCGATGCACGGCGCGCCGCAGATGCAACACGGCAAACACCAGAAACGGCACGATCATGGTCAGGCCGAGCACCAGGTGCACCAGAAACATGCCGAGGTAGAAGAAATCCTGGTGTACCTCGCCGGTGACGTGCTCGAGCAGCGTGATAGCGGCGAGATAGGTCGAGTTCACGACCAGCAGGGCGACCAGCAACAGAATCAGGCGCAGGAGTCGGCGCAGCCCGTCACCCATCACGGGCAGGCGATGGCTATCGATCAAGGCAGATTCTCTATCGACCACGTGATCCTGTCTCCGGTGCACTGTGATTGGGTATCCCCGATCGGCAGACGGTGGAGGCTGAGGCCCCATTTTCCAACGACGGGAAGGGGTGCGTCGCCACCCCGGCCACGGAAAATCACAGCGCTTTGATATCCGTCAAGCGAAATGCGACTGGCTAGCCTTCGGCCGTCATCTCGCTGATCAGCTCGCCCAGGCGCACCACCGCGCGCTCGATACGCAAGTCCCAGGGATACCCGCAGTTGATGCGCACGAAATTACGGAACTTGCGGGTGGCAGAGAACATCATTCCCGGCGTCAGGCTGATCTTTTCCTGCAGCGCCCGGTTGAGGAGCTCCAGCGCATCGATGCCTCGCGGCATCTCCACCCAGAGCACGAAGCCCCCCTGCGGATTGCTGATTCGCGTCCCAGCGGGGAAGTGCTGGGCCAGCATGAACCGCATCTTGTCGACCTGCAGACGATAGTCCTTGCGCAGCCTAAGCAGGTGCCGCTCGTATTCGCCGCTGCGCAGGTAGTCTGTCATCGCCATCTGCGGCAGGCTGCACATGGCCGACGAGGTGGCCTGCTTCCACTCGAGCAGGTCGTCGCGGTAGCGATCGGCGATCACCCAGCCGATGCGGTATCCGGGCGCGATGGTCTTGGAGAACGACGAGCAGGTCAGCACGATGCCGTCCTGGTCATAGCACTTGCCGATCGCCGGGCGCTGCTCGCCGAAGTGCAGGTCGCCATAGATGTCGTCCTCGATCAACGGGATACCGGCCTGTGTCAACATTTCGACCAGGCGTTCCTTGTGGGCGTCCGGCATCAGAGAGCCGACCGGGTTGCTGAAGTTCAGTACAGCGACCACGGCCTTGATCTCCATGGTCTCGATGGCGTTCTCCAGTGCATCCAGGCACAGCCCGGTCTCCGGGTCACTATCGATCTCGACCGCGAGTAGCCCCATGCGCTCGATCAGCCGCAAGACCGAGAAATAGGTCGGCGACTCGACCGCGACGATGTCGCCACGACGCGTCACCGTCTGCAGGCTTAGGGCCAGCGCCTCGCTGCAGCCCGACGTGATGATCACGTTGGCCGGATCGACCGAGAGGCCGAGTCCGACATAGCGCCGGGCGATCTCGTAGCGAAGATCCCAATTTCCGGGTGGGAAACAATAATCCAGCGCCCGCTCGGGCTGCCTCGCGGCCGCACGCTGGGTAGCGCGCAGCAGGCCCTTCACCGGCATCAGCTCGATCCCCGGCACCGCCGCACCCAAGGGCACGACCTCGGGATCGTTGGCGACGTTGAAGATCTCCTCGAACAGCTCGCCAAAGCGCACCTTGCGCGGCTGCCGACTGACCGTGGTCTTGCGCGGCGGCTGCGACCGCTGCTGCCTTTCCACCTGGGCGTCGACATAGTATCCGGACTGCGGACGGACCCGCAGCACACCCAGCTCCTGCAGCGCGGCATATGCCTGGCTGACCGTCGAGATGCTGACCCGCAACTGTCTGCTGAGGCCGCGCAACGACGGGGCACGATCACCGGGTTTCAGCGTGCCCTTTTCGACCAGATCCAGGATGTGTCGGGTGACCTGGTCGTACAAAAAAGCGTCTGTCGCAGCGCGCGTCAAAACTGTCATGCCCTTGTTCCTAACTGTACCGGTTACATTTCACATTTTCTGTCACTGTTTATATCACAGTAGCTCACCTAGACTGCGATTATCAGAGAAACCATGGGCCGCAGACGAACCCGGCCCGCACCGAAGAAGGAGCAGACCATGAGCACGTTCACCCTGACAAGCCAGACATACCGCAGGCAGGCGGAGGCGTCTCTGCCGATCTCAATGACCCAGGTCCTGGCCCTGGCCGGCAGTTGGTACCAGCGGGCGCGGCAGCGCCGACAGCTGGCGGAACTGAGCGACCGGCAGCTGGCCGACATCGGTATCAATCGCGCCGCGGCCTGCGCAGAGGCGGGGAAACCCTTCTGGCAGGAATAAACGGCGGCTCGTGGTCCGGTGCGCGATGACCTGGGCGCTCGGCCGCAATGCCGGCGGCGAGCGGATCCTGCGCGATCGGCTGCAGTTGGTCCCCGGGGCGGCGTCCGTGCATCAGGCGCTCGCGCACGCCGAGCACGTGGTGTCGCTGTATGGAGATAATCAGGGCGGCTGGCAGCAAGTGGTCGACGTCACCCGCCAGGCGGTAGCGCGCACGCCGTGAGTCGCGATCTGCGCCGTCGGTCGCGCAGTTGTTCCAATAGATGCACGGCCAGCCAGGCATACAGGGCGACGGCGACGAACAGGCCCATGCGCACCACGAATGCCTGGTAGACATCCTTGCCGTTGGCGCTGTCCTCGACTGCGGGCCCCAGCAGGATGAGCATGGTCACCCCCACGTTCAGCCAGAACGAGGCGGGGAAGCGGCTGGCGAAGACCCCGAACATCTTGGCGGCGAAATAGACGCCGAACAGCAGCATCCATAGAAAAAACATCCACAGATTTGGTTGGAGCTTAAGCGCGAGCCAGAACAGGCTCGCGAAACAGCCGCCGAGCAGCGTGGAGCCGAGCAGTTCCCGCCCGGCGTCGCGTGCACTGACCGCCGAACCCTGCTGCGCCAGCGATACCGACTTCATGATGATCGCCAGATACCCGGCGGGATTGGTCAGGGCCAGCAGGTAGGCCGGCAGCACGATCAGCGCGGCGCGCAGCGCGATCCAGTTGGATTGCAGTACGTCGGGCACCGCCTTGGGTGCTCGGGCGGTGGCCCGGTCCTCTGGAAACCAGGGATAGACGACCCACTGGCAGATCACGGCCACCACGATACCCAGCACCAGTGCCTTGATGACCGTGACCGCGAGACCGAAGTCCAGCGTGCCGGCGGCCGAGATCAGCGTAAAGCCGATGGTGAGGAACGTGCCGATCAGCGCCTTGCCCCGATGGACGGTGAGATAGGTGCTGAAGTACAGGCCGACGGCCACCAGCAATATGCCCGTCAGCGCATAGTTCAGCAGTATCGGGATCAATAGAACGCCGACGCCGAGGGTGATCAACACCAGCAGGATCAGGCCGAGTAGGCCCTTGGGCCCGGGGGGCGGCGCCGGCGCGGCGGTCAGCACCAACGCGAACAACGGCGCCAGAAAAGGCAAAGGCAATGCCAGGCCGTAGGCGCCGGCCAGTGCCAGCGCCATCGTCAGGCTGAGGCGGAAGACCCGTCTGGCGGCGATCGGCATATCAGGCCTCAATAGGCATACGACAGCCAACTCATCAGGCGGACATAGGCCTTGGCCAACGGGCCCAGCAGACCATGCCCGTCACCATAGGCCATCACCGATGCCTGGCCGCCGACGCGCAACTGACCGCGCAATGCCGGTTGTTGGGTCACATCAAAGCCGATGATGACCGGGAAGCGCTGCGATTGGCGTAGCCAGTCGCGGCTGTTCTGGATGGTCGGCAGTGTGCCGGGTGGCTGCGCCTGGCCCTGGCTGACACCGAGCCCGATGCTGCGGATTTCACCGTCGAACACCTGGCCGGGCAGCACGTCGAACAGGATCTCGACCGGGCTGCCGGGGCGCAGATGACCGAGGTTGTTCTCGGTGAACTCGGCACTGATCCACACGTCGTGAATCGCGACCAGGGTCATTATCGGACTGCCGGTGCCGGCATACTGGCCGACATCGGCGCGCAGGTCGGTGATCATCCCGCTCGACGATGCCCTGACGACGGTATTGCCGAGATCCAGCTCGGCCTTCTCCACGGCACTCAGTGCGGACTTCAGGATGGCGTTGTTTTCATCGTCGTCGCCGCCTTTCTGCTCGATCGCCCGTTGAATCTCCGCCTCCGCGGCCGAGACCTGGGCCCGCGCCTGATCCAGCGATGCCCGCGAGACCTCCAGGCGGCGCACCGAGATCGTCCCGGGGTCGGTCTTATGCAGGCGCTCGAGGCGCACAAAGTCCTTCTCTGCCTTGGTCTCGTTCGCCAACGCCGCGCGCAGATTCGCGCGCGCGGAGTCGACCGCGGCGCTGCCGGCATCGACTTGACTGCGGGCATTCGCCAGGTCGGACCTCGCCTTGTCGAGCGCGATACGATATTGCGAGGGGTCGATCTCGAACAGCGGCTGTCCGGCCTCGACCTCCTGATTGTTCTCGACCCACACCTGGGTCACCAGCCCTGCCACCTTGGGCGCCACGCCGATCACATAACCCTGGACCCGGGCCTGCGAGGTATAGGGGGTGAAACGGTCTGCGAGCAGATACCAGGTAAGACTGAGCACGATCACCAGGCCGATCGCCAGCGTCCCTTTCTTGACCGGGGCGGCGGCGTCCTCGTTCGCCGCAGGCGTCTCTGGCGGCGTCTGGGCATTCTCTTGAGTGTCGGCGTCTTCCTTGTCCACCGTGGGTTGTTTGTCACTCATGCGGCGGGTCCCCCGGGTCTGATGCAGGTGGCGGACTGGATGTGCCGGGCGGCAATGGGGCGTTCAGCAGGGGGCCCCAGTCGGTGCGCTGCTGCAGGCTGTTGCGGGTGTCTTCCGAGATCAACTGCTGCACCGGTGTATCGAGCCAGCCGCCGCCGAGCGCCTTGTACAGGCCGACGACCGCACTGACGTGGTTGCCCTGATTGATCAGCTCGCGCTCGGTCTGCGAGAACAACGCCTGCTGCGCGTCCAGCACGCGTTGGAAATCGGCGTAGCCCTCGCGATAACGCGTATTGGCCAGCTCGAGCGAGCGCCTCGCCGCACGCACCGAGGCCGCCAGCAACTCCTGTTGCTCTGCGCTCTTCACCACGCTGATGGCGGCATCATCGGTCTCACGTGCGGCCTGCAGCACGGTGTCCTGATATTGCTCGATCAATTGCTGCAGACGGGCATCCTGGACGCGCACGTTGTTCTCGATTCGCCCGTAGTCGAACACGTTCCAGTTCAACCCCGGCCCGACGGCCAGGGTCCCGACGTCCGGGCTGTCACTGAGGCTGTTGCCGGACCAGCCGATGCTGCCCAACAGCGAGATGGCGGGGTAGAAGTCGGCCTCGGCGATCCCGATCTGTGCGGATTGCGCCGCGACCTGCCAGGCGGCTGCCCGGATGTCGGGCCGCCGCATCAGCAGACGGGCCGGGATGCCCTGGATCAGCAGCGGTTCGACCCGCGGCAGTGTGCCGGGCTGCCGCGTCAACTCCGGCAGCTGTCCCGGTGGGCGGCCGAGCAGCGTGGCAAGGGCATTGCCGGTCTGGATCAGGGCGATCTGAAGACTCGGAATCGTCGACAGGGTCGACAGGTACTGCGTCTTGGCCTGCTGGAGATCGAGTTCCGACTGCTCGCCGCTGCGGTATACCTGTTCCGTGATCTCAAAACTGCGCCTCTGAATCGCGGCATTCTCATTCGCGATCTCTATCCGCAACTCCGCCGTACGGTAGGCGAAATACAGATCGGCGACCTGCGCACTGAGCAGGACCTGCAGGTCCTGCTGGTTGGCAATCGACGCGAAGAATGCGGCGTCGGCGGACTGGATACCACGCCTGAATCGGCCCCAGAAATCCAGCTCCCAGGCTAGATTGAAGCCCGCCTGATAGCTGACGAAGTCCTCGTCCTTGTTGGGCAGCGCGCCGCCGCGCCGGCGGTTGTTCACATAGCTGCTCGCAGCGCCGAGCTGTTGCAGCTGTGGGTAGAGGGCGCTGCCGGCGATGCCGAGCTGGGCGCGGCTCTCCAGTATCCGCAGACCGGCGATGCGCAGCCCGGGGTTCGCCTGCCTGGCCGATGCAATCAGCTCGTTCAGCACCGGATCGTCGAACAATCGCCACCAGAAGCGCAGATCGTCTTCGGCGTCCTGTTTCGGCGCCTCGATCTGGCCATAGAGGGAGGTCTGCCAATCGTCCAGCCAACTGACCTCGGGCGCCTCATAGTCGGGACCCAGGGTGGTACAGGCGCTCAGAACAAGAGGCGCGCAGGCCATTGTGGCACGTATTATCGAGTGCTGGGCGCGCACGAACCTCATGCCATGCATCTAGACAGTAGGCGGTGCCTCGGCAGCCGGGTCGTCTGGGGCTGCTGTGGTGTCGTCGGCATTGTCTACCCACCCCATGAAGACCTGGTAACCGACACTCAGCAGCACGGCCCCCACGAACAGACCGATGATCCCGGCAGACACCATGCCACCCAGGGCACCGATCAGCACAATCGGCATCGGCACGTCGACACCGCGGCCGAGCAGCAGCGGCTTGAGTACATTGTCGGCGCTGCCCGCGATAAGCAGATAGACCGTTATCACGACATTGATCGTCGTGGAGGCATCGCCGGCCATCCACAGGTAGGCGATCACCGGTAGAGAGATGATCAGCGCGGGCAGCTGCATAATTCCTATCAGCAGTACGACCAGGGCAAGTATGCCTGCACCCGGGACACCCGCCATGATGAAACCGATGCCCAGCAGCAGCGCCTGGATGAATGCCACGCCGATCACGCCGGTCGCCACCGAGCGGATAGTGGCGGAAGAGAGGCCGAATATGCGCGGGCCCTCCACCTGCCCGGCCAGGCGGTTGGCGATGCGCAGCATGGCCCGACTGCCGGCCTCGCCGTAGGCCATCATGATGCCGGCGATGATCAGGGCCCCCAGAAACTGCAAAACCCCTGCGGCAGTGCTGGCCGCGGCCGACAGGAGTCTTTTCGATAGGTTAGTCAATTGTTCCTTATGGTCTGCGAGGTAGTCGGGCAGGTTGCTCGCTGCGGCGTTCCAGGCGTCGTATACGCTCTCGCCGATCAGGGGCCATTCGGCCACCGAGGGTTTTGGTTGCGGGATGGCGAGGGTTTGGTTCTCAAGC
>JASFJQ010000095.1:0-7259 GCA_050121305.1 Chromatiaceae bacterium | reverse complement strand
GAACCCCCATGCATCAGGCAACCTCCCAAGAGCACGCCAAACAGGGCAGCCCGGCGCGCCACTGCGGCGGCGCGCGATGCGTCGAGCGGGCGCGGCAGGTGCGGCGGCGATGTCCTGAACCTGGCATTTCGCGGGTCAGGGAACGACTCCTCAAACCCGCGGTCCACCATGGTGAGCCGGGATCTGTCCTCTCGCCAGGGATGGTGATTGCCCGGCCGGGCAGTCGCGTATTCCCTCTGCCTTCCCATGGTCCGACTGCCTCTTGCCCCCGGCTTTGCCGGGGGATTTGTTGTTGGGTCAGGCACCGCATCCGCGCACCGGGCCATTCGAAGGGGTCGGCGGGTCGTTCGCCGGCCCGGGCGCAAACACCTCCGCCGCACCCGGTGCGCAACGGCTGCAGTGCGCGCCGCAACCGGGCTGCGTCTCGAGGCGGTGCACCAGACCTTTGCGCTGCAGTGTTTCCAGCATGCTGCGCACCGCCGGTGGTGGCGAACCGACCGCGCGCGCAATCTCATCCAAGGTCGCTGTCTGCTGCTTTGCGAGGAGGTCTAGAATACGTGAGAGTATCATCGCTCGGCCCAGTCCAGCGTCTCCGGCGTGCCACCGCCGCGCCGGGCCCACCAGCGCAGCGCGATCACCGTCAATGCGGAGATCGCTGCCAGACCGAGGATCCAGGCCAGCGAGCTGCGCGGATGCGCCGCATAGGTGGCGGTCTGGTAGAACAGCGTCGCGACCGTATAGGCCACACCGGTGGTCCACGCCGCGACGAACAATGCCCAGGCGGTACCGGTCTCGCGCCGGATTACACCGATCGTCGCCACACAGGGAAAGTACAGGAGCACAAACAGCAGATAGGCAAAGGCGCCGGCCTGGCCGTCGAAGCGCGCATGCATGGCCCCGAACACCGCTTCGTCGACGCCGTGCGCGGCCGCGTCACCGGCCTCCAGACTGGCCAGGTCAAGCGGGTCCAGCAGGGCCCGCGATGCCGCGGCCAGATTGCTGGGCACCGTCCGCGCGGCGTCCGCCAGGCTCTGCAGTAGGTCGAACGGGCCCTCGCTCGTTGGGGCGCCGGATGCGGCGACCCGGCTGTAGAGGTTATCGAGCGTGCCGACGATGACCTCTTTGGCAAGGACGCCGGAGAAGATCCCAACGACCGCAGGCCAATTGTCTTCGCTCAGTCCCATCGGCGCGAAGGCCGGGGTCACCATGCGCGCCGTCTCGCTCAGCACCGACCGCTCGCTGTCCTGGTTGCCGAAGCTACCGTCGGTGCCGAGCGAATTGAGCAGATTGAGCACGACCACCATTACCACGATCACCTGGCCGGCCTCACGCACGAATAATCGCACCCTGTCCCAGGCGCGCAGCAGAATGCCGCGCAGCGTGGGAAGGTGGTAGGGCGGGAGTTCCATCACAAAACCGCTGCTGCTACCGGGCAGCAGCGACTTCTTCATCATTAGGCCGGTCAGGATCGCAACAGCGATCCCGGTGAGGTACAGCGCGAACACCACATTCTGACCCGAGGCCGGAAAGAAGGCCGCCGCGAACAGCGCATATACCGGCAGCCGGGCACCGCAGGACATAAACGGATTCATCAGGATCGTGAGTTTGCGTTCGCGCTCGTTCTCCAGCGTGCGGGTGGCCATGATCGCAGGGACATTGCAGCCGAAGCCCACGATCAGGGGCACGAAGGCCTTACCCGGGAGGCCGATCGTACGCATCGAGCGGTCCATCACGAAGGCCGCGCGCGCCATGTAACCCGAGTCTTCCAGCACCGACAGGAACAGATAGAGCGCAGCAATGATCGGAACGAAGGTGGCCACTACCTGCAATCCACCACCGACGCCGTCTGCGAGCAGCGCTCGCAGCCACGCCGGCCCGCCGGCCGCGCTGATCAGTTCGCCGAAGCCGTCGACGAACAGTGCGCCGGCGACGCCGTCGAAAAAATCGATAAAGGCCCCGCCCAGATTGATGGTGAATAGGAACATCAGATACATCACCGCCAGAAAGAGCGGGATGCCGGTCCAGCGCCCGAGCACTAGACCGTCGATACGGTCACTCAGCGTGCGTCCGCGGGACTCGGCTTGGCCGACCACCTCTCGCGCCAGGGTGTGCGCGTGCGTGTAGCGACTATCTGCTATCGCCAGGCCGACGTCCTTGCCATAGCGGTCCTCGACCCAGGTCCGGACCTCGCCGACGGCGGCGGCCAGCGCCCGCGGCGTCGCGTCCGCGCTGCCGTCTTCGAGCGCCTTGAGGGCCACCCAGCGACGATTCTTATCGTCCACGTCGGTCAACAGCGGCATCAGCCGCAGCAGCGCCTGCTCGACCGCCTCATCGAGCGCCAGCGGGAAACCCGGCGCCTGGCGATTGTCAGCGACCGCCAACATGCGCGCCTGCAGTTCGCTCAGGCCCTCACGGCTGGTCGCCACGATGGGCACCACCGGGCAACCGAGGCGACGCGCCAGCGCCTCGGTCTCGATCCGGATACCCTGCCTGCGCGCGACGTCCATCATGTTCAGCGCGACCACCAGCGGCACGCCCATCTCGAGCAGCTGCACCGTGAAGTAGAGGTTGCGCTCGAGATTTGCCGCGTCGACCACGTTGACCACCAGGTCTGCGTCCCGCGAGAGCAGATAATCTCGCGTTACCTGTTCATCCAGCGAGTCGGCATCGAACGAGTAGATCCCGGGGAGATCGACGACGGTGATGTCCCGGCCGTCGATGCGGCAGTTTCCGGCCTTGCGTTCCACGGTGACGCCCGGCCAATTCCCGGTCTTCTGGCGAATCCCGGTCAGGGCATTGAACAGCGCCGATTTGCCACAGTTGGGGTTGCCCGCGATGGCAATGGTCAATGGGCCGCGTGGTGTATCGACGGTAGCTGGGGCACTCTTCAACCCAAGACCTCGGCAAACAGTCGGTGCGCTACGCCCTCGCCGAGCGCCACGCGATTACCACCACTCGCGAGCACCACGCCGCCACCGCGTCGCTGGACGAGTTCCACCTCGCGGCCGATGCTGAGACCGAGGGCCAGCAGGCGACGTTGCAGTCGCTGACCTCCCTCGACACGCACCAGTCGCAGGCGCTGACCCACGGCCAGTTCGCTCAGGGGTAGGATTTGGGACAAGGCGCGCAACCCTAATGAGAACCGTTCTCAACGTCGAATATATTGCCAGACCGTGTATTAGTAAACAATGAATTTAGTGGTGGACCGCAGATCGCGGCAGGGTGCAGGCCAGTGCGCGACGCCTGGGAACGGGTGCCGTTTGCGCGATACATGCGGTACCCTGCGCATCCGGAGCGATACCCGCGACGGCCCGGGCCTCGCCCGCCACGGATCTTTCAAAGAGAGCAGCATGAAACGCCGAATGCCCGCCCCCACCGCTCGTACCCTGGCGTCAGCCGCGGCCTTGCTGCTGCTCGGCGCCTGTTCGCAGGAGTCGGCGTCGCCGCCCGTTGTCGAATCGCCCGCCAGTCCGGCGCCGGCGATCAGCGACCTGCGCGTCGACCCCGATGGGGCTGCCGTTGCGGAGATCGCTGTCGCGCCGACACCCGCGCCCGGCGATGACGCAGCGACGCTGGAGCTGGAGTGGGATGCACTGATCCCCGACGATTTTCGTCCCGACAAGCTCCTGGAGGAATTCCAGATCGAGGACATGGCAGACGATGATCCACGCGCTCAGGAACTCATGGACCGGCTCAGGGAGGTCTGGGACCAGGCCCCGGTGCGCGACGACCTCGACGGCCGGCTCGTCAAGCTGCCCGGATTCGTCGTGCCCGTCGAGGCCGACGCGGACGAGACCACCGGTTTCCTGCTGGTGCCCTACTACGGCGCCTGCGTCCATGTGCCGCCGCCGCCCGCGAATCAGACGGTGTACGTGGTCACCGAGACCGGCAAGGGCACCCGCCCAGAGCTGTTTGACGTAATCTGGGTGACGGGCACGATGAGCGTCAAGCGCATCGACAACGATATCGCGGAGGCCGGCTACACCCTGTATGCCAACGACATCGCGCCTTACGACTAGCCGGTGACGGATGCGGGCTAGAACGGCCATCGTCACGATCCTGCTGGCCGGCCTGTCTCGGTGGACCGATGGCGCACCGGCGGTCAGCTGCCATATCCACCCTCCCGGCTCCACAGCCGAGCGTCCGGTCGGTATCATCGGACCGTTCGAGTCGATCAAGGCATGCGAGACAGAGCGCCTCACGCGTTTCGGCGCCGCGGGTCGCTGCCATTGCGCAGCGGATTTCTCCCCGCGTTGGATCGACCCACCGGCACCCGAACTGCCGGGACAATCGCCACTGGGTTGAGACCGCCCGCTCTGGCGAGCACGCTGCGGCCGTCACGCGAACGCCTCGCATGGCGTCGCTAAGGCAGGCCTGGCGGCAAGTCAGCACCCCCTTAGAAATCGACAAACCGGACACCGAAACAGCCACAAAATGGACGCACTCGCACCTCTAGACCTGTCGGCCATCGAAATCACGCATGTGCTACCAGTGGCGGTCGCTTTCGTGCTCGGGATGGTAGCCAGAGTGGCCGGCCTGCCGCCGCTGATCGGCTTTCTCGTCGCGGGATTCGTGCTCGGCGGTCTCGGCATGCAGAACACCGAGACCCTTCAGAGTATCGCCGACCTCGGCGTCACGCTGCTGCTGTTCACCATCGGGCTGAAACTGCATGTCAAGGACTTGATCGCACCGGTGGTGTGGCTGACCGCCAGCGTGCACATGTTGGTGATAACCGTGCTGGCGATGATCTTGATCAAGGGTGTGGCGATCCTCGGTCTCGGGATGATTAGCGATCTCTCCCTGCAGAGTGCGTTGTTGATCGGGTTCGCCCTGAGTTTTTCCAGCACGGTCTTCGCCGTCAAGGTCTTCGAGGCGCGCGGTGAGATGGGTGCCGTCCACGGCCGCATCGCCATCGGGCTGCTGATCGTGCAGGACATCTTCGCGGTCGTATTTATTGCCGCCTCGTCGGCCAAGATACCGAGCGTATGGGCGCTGCTGCTGTTTGGACTGATACCCCTGAGACCACTGCTGCTGCGCATCCTCGAACAGGTCGGACACGGTGAACTGCTGGTACTGATGGGCTGGATACTGCCGCTGGGCGGTGCGGTGCTGTTCGAATCGGTCGGCGTCAAGGCAGACCTGGGCGCACTGGTGCTCGGCGTCGTGCTGGCGGGCCATCCCAAGACCAACGAACTCGCCAAGTCACTGCTGAGCTTCAAGGACCTGTTCCTGATCGGCTTCTTCCTATCGATCGGGCTGTCCGCCGACCCCAGTTGGGCCACGCTGGGCGCGGCCATGCTACTGGTGGCGTTGATGGTGCCGGTCAAGACGGCGCTGTATTTTCTACTGATGACGCGCCAGCGCATGCGGGCGCGCAGTGCAGCGCTGGCGTCGCTGGGTCTGGCCAACTTCAGCGAATTCGGCCTGATCGTGGGTGCCCTTGGGGTCAGCCACGGCTGGCTGGGAAAGGAATGGCTGGCGATACTGGCGGCTAGCCTGTCGATCAGCTTCCTGCTCGCCTCACCGCTGAATGCGATGTCCAAGCAGTTGTATGCGCGCCTGCGCCACCCCTTGCACCGCTTCCAGACCCGTAAGCGACTGCCCGGTGACGAAATGATCCGTGCCGGCAAGGCCCAGGTAATCGTCTTCGGCATGGGGCGTGTCGGCACCGGTGCCTACGACTATCTGCACGGACAATGGGGCGATGTGGTGTTGGGTATCGACATCAATGAAGACTACGTCGAACGCCATCGCGAGGCCGGGCGAAACGTCGCCCACGGCGATGCCACCGACGCCGACTTCTGGGCGCGTGCGGAGCGCACCGGCCAGGTAAAACTCGCGCTGCTGGCCTTCTCTGATCACGCCTCCAACCTGGCGGTCGCCGGCCTGCTCAAAGAACAGGGCTACGAACTCGAACTCGCATCGGTGGCCCACTACCCCGACCACGAGCAGGCGTTGCGCGACGCCGGCGTAGACGCGGTGTTCAACTTCTACGCCAGCGCCGGGGAGAGCTTCGCCGAGCATGTCGCCGAGGCCTTTGGGGATCTGATCACCGAGGGCACGCCGGAGGCCGCATGAACTGAGCGACGCATGCCCTGCAAGTGTGCTAACCTGTCGGCTTCAAGCGCAATGCCGGTCTGCGCCCGATCTCTCTCGCCACCATCGCGTGGCGCGAATTAACCCGCACCCCCTCGACCGCATCAGGCGAAGACGTCTGTGTGGGTGTCCCAGGAAGCTTGATCTCCATGTCGTTCGATTCTCTTGGCCTTTCGCAGGCCCTGCTGCGCGCGCTCGCCGACCAGGGTTACACCACCCCCACCGCTATTCAACAACAGGCGATCCCAGTCGTGCTGCAGGGCCGTGACGTACTCGCCGCCGCGCAGACCGGGACCGGCAAGACCGCCAGTTTTACCTTGCCTTTGCTGCAGCGTCTGGCCGCCGCCCGCGCTAGGAGCGCGGCCGATCACCACCCACGGGCCCTGATTCTGGTGCCGACGCGCGAACTGGCCGCCCAGGTCGCCGAGAGCGTCAACACCTATGGCCGTCATCAGCATCTCCGGTCCGCGGTGGTGTTCGGCGGCGTCAAGATCAATCCGCAGATCGCCCAGCTGCGCCGAGGCGTCGACATCCTGATCGCGACCCCGGGCCGGCTGCTGGATCACGTGCAACAACGCACCCTCGATCTGTCCGCGATCGAGATCCTGGTGCTGGACGAGGCCGATCGCATGCTCGACATGGGCTTCATCCACGACATCCGCAAGGTGTTGGCGCTGGTGCCGACCGAGCGCCAGACGCTGCTGTTCTCGGCGACCTTCTCGCCCGAGATCCGCGCGCTGACCGACAGTCTCCTCAAGGATCCAGTGGCCATCGACGTCGCGCCACGTAACAGTGCGGCCGAGAGCGTGGCCCAGGTCGTGCATCCGGTCGACAGGGAGCGCAAGCGTGAACTCTTGTCGCACCTGATCGGTGCGAACAACTGGCGCCAGGTGCTGGTCTTCACCCGCACCAAACACGGTGCCAATCGCCTCGCCCAACAGCTGGAACGCGACGGCCTGTCGGCCGCAGCCATCCATGGCAACAAGACGCAGGCCGCCCGCACCCGCGCGCTGGCGGGCTTCAAGGGCGGCTCCGTACGGGTCCTGGTCGCGACCGATATCGCCGCGCGCGGTCTGGACATCGACCAGCTGCCGCATGTGGTCAATTTCGAGCTGCCCAACGTCGCCGAGGACTATGTCCACCGCATCGGCCGCACCGGTCGG
>JASFJQ010000094.1:0-7280 GCA_050121305.1 Chromatiaceae bacterium | reverse complement strand
GCGATGCGCGCGGCATCGTCGCCGAAGGCGCGGTCCTTCTGCATGATCAGCAGCAGATTGTCGAGCGCGCCGGCGATGTCGTTGACGACCACCTGGTGGGCGGCCAACTGGTAGCGCGCCTCGCTGTCATCCGGCGACGCGGCGCTGCGTTGCGCGACCGCCTCCGCCGGACCGGCCTGGATCGCCACCTGGTCGAAGAACAGCCGGCTGCGCAGCTGTCTGATCTCGGGTTTGTCCTGCTCGTCCATCGGCAGTGCGTCGAGCGCCCCGGTGGCGGCATCCAGGTCGCCCGCGGCTGCGTGGGCCTCGGCCATCGCGACCAGGATCCTTGGGTTCTCCGGGTCGCCGGCACGCGCCTCGGCCAGCAGCTCCAGCGCGCCCTGGGCATCGCCCGCCAGCAGTTGTTGCTGCGCCTGTGCCACCGTGCCGTCGGAGACCCGCGGCAGGTGTTTGTCGAGGAACAGCCGGATCTCGGCCTCGGGGAGGGCGCCCATGAACTCGTCGACCAGGGCCCCATCGCGGAACAGCTTGACCGTCGGGATGCTGCGGATGCCGAACTGGGCGGCGATCGCCTGCTGCTCCTCGGTGTTGATCTTGCCGAGGATGAACTGACCCCGGTACTCGTCGACCAGCTTGGCCAGGATGGGCATCAGTATCTGGCAGGGCTGACACCAGCTGGCCCAGAAGTCGAGCAGCACGGGTACGTCATAAGAACCCTGCAGGACGACTTCTTCGTAGTTGGTCTCGTCGATCTCGAAGATGAAAGGCGAATCTGCCATAGGCCAGGGGCTCCCGATCTCTTGCAATCCGCGCAAGATGACGCCGGTGGTGACGAAATACAACCCTTGGCGGCGCACTTGAAGTCCCGCCCGCCCGACCCTATCTGTTGGGTCAGGTCGCTGAAAGCCTGGGAGCAGCAGAGTGAGTCAGTCCACGCACATCGTGTGTCCGCATTGCGCCGGCGTGAACCGGGTGCCGGCGGAGCGTCTCGGCGCCGGGCCGAAGTGCGGCCGTTGCAAGCGCCCGTTGTTCGATGGCAGACCCGCCGCGGTCGACGCCGCCGGATTTCAGACCCAGCTCAGGCGCAGCGGCGTCCCGTTACTGGTGGATTTCTGGGCGCCATGGTGCGGACCCTGCCGCATGATGGCACCGGCATTCGAGCAGGCGGCCGCCCAGCTCGAACCCGCGGTGCGGCTGCTCAAGGTCAATACCGAGGAGGAGCAGGCGATCGGCGCGCAGTTCGGTATCCGCAGCATCCCGACCATGGTCCTGTTCGCCGGGGGTCGCGAGGTCGCCCGGATGTCGGGCGCGATGAACGCTCAGGGCATCATCGGCTGGGCACAGCAGCATCTGCGGTGAGGCGGGGTCGCGTGCACTGACAGGCCGGCCTTGCGGCCGTGGACACAGACGCCGACGATGCCGTAGTATTCTGCGCTGCAACAGGGGCGTTGCGGGTCTACCCTATTCAAGTCAACCAGCCACCGGAAGAGACAGCCGAGCGCCGATCTCTCCGGGGTGTTTGTGCGCGCAGAAATGACCGAGCCGGCAATTCTAGTTCTCGAAGATGGCAGCGTGTTTCGCGGTCGGTCGATTGGCGCCGACGGTCAGGCCGTTGGCGAGGTCGTCTTCAATACCGCGATGACCGGTTACCAGGAGATACTGACCGACCCCTCCTACAGTCAGCAGATCGTGACCCTGACCTATCCGCACATCGGCAACACCGGCGTGAACGACGAGGACGAGGAATCCGCCGCGATCCACGTCGCCGGTCTGGTGATACGCGATCTGCCGCTGCTGGTCAGCAATTTTCGCAGCCAACGCACGCTCGACGGCTATCTAAGGGCCCATGGTGTGGTCGGCATCGCCGAGATCGACACCCGCCGTCTGACCCGCCTATTGCGGGAAAAGGGCGCGCAAAACGGCTGCATCCTGAGCGGTGAGATCGACGAACAACGGGCCCTGACGGCCGCGCGCGGGTTTCCGGGCCTCAAGGGCATGGATCTGGCCAAGTCGGTGACGACCACGCGGTCCTACACCTGGGACGAAGGCACCTGGCGACTCGGCGAGGGTTATCCCCGGCGGGATCCCGAGCAGGCGCGTTTTCTGGTCGTCGCCTACGACTTCGGCGTCAAGCGCAACATCTTGCGGATGCTGGTCGACCGCGGCTGCCGCGTCATCGTGGTCCCGGCCCAGACCGAGGCCGCCGAGGTACTCGAGATGTCACCCGACGGCGTGTTCCTGTCCAACGGTCCAGGGGACCCGGAGCCCTGCGACTACGCCATCGCGGCGATCCGCGAGATCGTCGATCGCGGGCTGCCGACGTTCGGTATCTGTCTCGGGCACCAGCTGCTCGGCCTGGCCTCGGGTGCGGCGACCGTAAAGATGAAGTTCGGTCATCACGGTGCCAATCACCCGGTGCAGGACCTGGCCAGCGGCGCGGTGATGATCTCCAGCCAGAACCACGGATTCGCGGTGGACGAGGCCACGCTGCCGGCGAACCTGCGCGCGACCCACAGGTCGCTGTTCGATGGCTCGCTGCAGGGGATCCACCGTAGCGACCGCCCGGCGTTCAGCTTCCAGGGGCATCCGGAGGCCAGCCCCGGCCCGCACGACGTGGCGCCATTGTTCGATCATTTCATCGACCTGATGGCGCAGCGCTGACGGTGCACCACGACTGATCGCTATGCCGAAGAGAACCGACATCCACAGCATCCTGATCATCGGCGCCGGCCCGATCGTGATCGGCCAGGCGTGCGAGTTCGACTACTCCGGCGCCCAGGCCTGCAAGGCGCTGCAGGAGGAGGGCTACCGGGTCATCCTGGTGAACTCCAACCCGGCCACCATCATGACCGACCCGGACATGGCGGACGCGGTCTATATCGAGCCCATCACCTGGCCGACGGTGGCCCGGATCATCGAAAAGGAGAAGCCGGACGCGCTGTTGCCGACGATGGGCGGCCAGACCGCGCTGAACTGTGCGCTGGACCTGGTGCGTGAGGGTGTTCTGGCGGCGCACGGTGTGGAGATGGTCGGTGCCAGTCGCGAGGCGATCGACAAGGCGGAGGACCGCGACCTGTTCCGCCAGGCGATGCGCAAGATCGGCCTGGACATGCCGCGCTCGGCGATCGCGCATTCGATGGAAGAGGCGCATCAGGTGCAGGCGCAGATCGGTTATCCGACCATCATCCGGCCGTCGTTCACCATGGGCGGCTCGGGCGGTGGTATTGCCTACAACCGCGAGGAGTTCGAAGAGATCTGTGCACGCGGCCTGGATCTGTCGCCGACCTCCGAGCTGTTGATCGAGGAGTCGATCCTCGGCTGGAAGGAATTCGAGATGGAGGTCGTGCGCGATCGTCACGACAACTGCATCATCGTCTGTTCGATCGAGAACGTCGATCCCATGGGCGTGCACACCGGCGATTCGATCACCGTGGCCCCGGCGCAGACCCTGACCGACAAGGAGTACCAGATCATGCGCAACGCCTCGCTGGCGGTGCTGCGCGAGATCGGGGTCGATACCGGGGGATCGAACGTGCAGTTTGCGATCAACCCGGACGACGGGCGCATGATCATCATCGAGATGAACCCGCGGGTCTCGCGCTCCTCGGCGCTGGCATCCAAGGCGACCGGCTTTCCGATCGCCAAGGTCGCCGCCAAGCTCGCGGTCGGCTACACGCTGGACGAGCTGCGCAACGACATCACCGGCGGCGTCACACCGGCCTCGTTCGAGCCCGCGATCGACTATGTGGTCACCAAGGTGCCGCGCTTCGCGTTCGAGAAGTTTCCGCAGGCCGATGCACGCCTCACCACCCAGATGAAGTCAGTCGGGGAGGTGATGGCGATCGGTCGCACCTTCCAGGAGTCGCTGCACAAGGCCCTGCGTGGCCTGGAGATCGGCAAGGCGGGGCTAGATCCGGCGGCGAACCTGACGGCCGAGGGCGCGCGCGACCTCGTGATCTCCGAGATCCGGCAGCCGAGCGCAGAGCGTCTGTGGTACGTCGCCGATGCGTTCCGGATGGGCGCGACGCTCGACGAGGTGTTCGAACATACCCAGATCGACCGCTGGTTCCTGGTGCAGATCGAGGACCTGGTGCGCGAGGAGGCGCAGATCGCCGCGGATGGTCTCGCGGCACTGGACGCCGAGCGGCTGCGCGGGCTCAAACGCAAAGGCTTCTCCGACCAGCGCATCGCCGCACTGCTCGGTGTGCAGGAGGCCGAGATTCGCGAGCACCGCTATGCGCTGGGCGTGCGCCCGGTGTTCAAGCGCGTCGACACCTGCGCGGCCGAGTTTGCGTCGAGTACCGCCTATATGTACTCCACCTACGAGGAGGAGTGCGAGGCTGCGCCGAGCGACCGGCGGAAGATCATGGTCCTGGGGGGCGGGCCGAACCGGATCGGTCAGGGGATCGAGTTCGACTATTGTTGCGTGCATGCCGCGTTTGCGATGCGGGAAGACGGCTACGAGACCATCATGGTCAACTGCAACCCGGAGACGGTATCGACCGACTACGATACCTCGGACCGGCTGTACTTCGAGCCGCTGACGCTCGAGGACGTGCTGGAGATCGTGCACAAGGAAGACCCTGCCGGGATCATCGTGCAATACGGTGGCCAGACGCCGTTGAAGCTGGCCGAGGATCTGGCGGCCGCCGGGGCGCCTATCATCGGGACATCACCGGATTCGATCGACCTGGCGGAAGACCGTGAGCGCTTCCAGCAGCTGGTGGAGCGCGAGGGACTGATGCAGCCGCCGAATCGCACCGCGGTCGAGGCGGAACAGGCTGTGCAGCTGGCGGCCGAGATCGGCTATCCGCTGGTGGTGCGCCCGTCTTACGTGCTCGGTGGACGGGCCATGGAGATCGTGCACGACGAGGACGATCTGCGCCGCTACATGCGCGAGGCGGTCAAGGTGTCTAACGAGTCGCCGGTGCTGTTGGATCGCTTCCTCGACGACGCCATCGAGGTCGACATCGATGCGATCTGTGACGGCGAAGAGGTCCTGATCGGCGGCATTATGGAGCACATCGAGCAGGCGGGCGTGCACTCGGGCGACTCGGCCTGTTCATTGCCGCCCTATACGCTGAGCGCCGCGGTCCAGGACCGCATGCGCGAGCAGATGCGCCGCCTCGCCCATGCGCTCAAGGTGGTCGGACTCATGAACACCCAATTTGCGATCAAGGGCGAGGACATCTATCTGCTCGAGGTCAATCCGCGTGCCTCGCGTACCGTACCCTTCGTCTCCAAGGCGACCGGACAACCGCTGGCCAAGATCGGCGCGCGCTGTATGGTGGGGCGCTCCCTGCGCGACCAGGGCATCACCGGCGAGATCGTGCCCAGGCACTACTATGTGAAAGAGGCCGTGTTTCCGTTCGTGAAATTCCCCGGCGTCGACTCCCTGCTGGGACCGGAGATGAAGTCGACCGGCGAGGTCATGGGTGTCGGTCGTACCTTCGGCGAGGCCTATGCCAAGTCGATGGAGGGCGGCAGCGTCAGACTGCCGCGCGGCGGTCGCGCGCTGCTGTCGGTGCGCGAGGCCGATCGGCAGCGTGCGGTGGCCGTCGCCCGTCAACTCGCTGCGCTGGGTTTCGAGATATTCTGCACCCGCGGCACCTGCCGCTCGATCGCGGAGGCGGGCATTGGCTGCAGCGTCGTGAACAAGGTCAAAGAGGGCCGACCGCACATCGTGGACATGATCAAGAATGACGACTTCACGCTGATCATCAACACCACGGAGGGCAAGCAGGCGATCGTCGACTCGGCCTCCATCCGCAGTTCCGCGCTGCAACACAAGGTCAGCTATACGACCACCATCGCAGGGGCAGAGGCGACCGTGCTGGCGTTGCAGCAGCCCGATGAACTGACCGTCAACAGCCTGCGCGACCTCCACGGCTGATTGCCGCCGATACAGGATGGACCATGCAAAAGCATCCAATGACACTGCAGGGCGCCGAGAGACTGCGCGCCGAACTGAGCGAACTGAAGACCGTGAAGCGTCCGGCGGTGATCGCCGCGATTGCCGATGCCCGTGCGCATGGCGACCTCAAGGAGAACGCCGAATACCATGCCGCGCGTGAACAACAGGGCTTCATCGAGGGCCGCATCAAGGACATCGAATCCAAGCTGTCACATGCCCAGGTGATCGATGTGAAGACCCTGAATGCCGGCGGCAAGGTCGTGTTCGGTGCGACCGTGGTGCTGCTGGATCTGAACACCAACGAGGAGAAGACCTATCAGCTCGTTGGTGTCGATGAGGCCGACCTCAAGCACGGCAAGATATCGGTCACATCGCCAGTCGCGCGCGCACTGATCGGTAAGATCGAGGGCGACGAGGTCGCGCTCGAGGCCCCTGGCGGGACGCATGAGTTCGAGGTGCTGGAGGTCCGGTACGAATGAACCACAGCCAAGTCTCGTGGGTGGGGCGCGTTGGGGCCGCCTTGCGCTGAGTCAATCGGACGGCAGCGCAATCTTCGGCCTTTCCTGATTGCGCCTGAACAAAACGATTACCTGGCCGATGCTATGGACCGCCTCGGCCCGGGTCCGTGCGCAGATCTGAGCCGCCATATCGCTGCGTGTCTCACGCGCCGCCGCCAGTTTCACCTTGATCAACTCGTGGGCATCCAGGGCCTGGTCGATCTCTGCCAGCACACTGTCCCGGAGGCCGTGTTGGCCCACCCAGACAACGGGCTTGAGATGATGCCCGAGGGCGCGCAGATGGCCTTTCTGGGATTTCGACAGCGGCATGGCGACAGGTTCGCGAATGGGGCGGCCACTATAGCGGGATGCGCCGGCCGCTGCATGGCCAGGGTCAGACCCCCGCAGATGGCATAATGGACTGCAAGAGACCCACGCGAGGACGAAAAACCATCGCCATGGCCCGCTCCAAGAGCAGTCACCGCTGGATGCAGCGGCATGTCAACGACGAGTTTGTGAAGCGCTCCCGTCGCGAGGGCTATCGCTCGCGTTCGGCTTACAAGTTGTTGGAAATACAAGAAAAAGACCACCCTCTCAAGCCCGGACTGGTGGTGGTGGACCTGGGGGCGGCACCGGGTGGTTGGTCACAGGTGGCGGCGGAACAGGTGGGCGACAAGGGTGATGTGATTGCGCTGGATATCCTGCCCATGGACCCCCTCCCCGGGGTCTGCAGCCTCCAGGGTGACTTTCGCGAAGATGACGCGCTGCGCGCGCTCGAAGAAGTCCTGGACGCGCGTCCGGTTGATCTTGTGATTTCGGACATGGCGCCCAATCTATCTGGGGTGGCCGCGGTGGATCAGCCACGCGCG
>JASFJQ010000093.1:0-7316 GCA_050121305.1 Chromatiaceae bacterium | reverse complement strand
AATCGCAACACATTCTCAGCCGGCGTCCCGGCGAGCCCGATCTCCTCGATGTCTTCTCGAGCGAGGCTGGTCAGTATGGTCACCGCTATCAACAGCGGGCGCCGGCGCAGTGTCGCGAGGCGCTCGGCCGCGGCATTCATCATACGACGTCCGCCTGAGGCGTGAACGTTCATCATCCACACGCCGAGATCGGCGGCCGCTGCACAGGCCGCCGCCACGGTATTGGGGATATCGTGATACTTCAGATCGAGAAATACCTCGAACCCCTTGCTGGCCACGTCCTCGACAAACGCAGGACCAGCGCGGGTAAAAAGCTCTTTGCCGATCTTGACCCGGCACTGCGCCGGATCGATTCGCGCAAGCAGATCGAACGCGGGTGCCGCGGCAGGGAAATCCAGGGCAACGATAATCTTTGGGTCTTTCAGGCTCACAGGCAGTTCAGGGTGTGCTGTGCAATGGCAGGTGGTCGCAGCCGGGCTTGCGCTTGATCGTACTCCAGCGGCGGCAGCTTGGGCACTGCCAGTGCAGCGTCTTCGCCGCAAAGCCGCAGTGCGCACACTGATAGACGGGGCGCTGCTCCAATAGGTGAAGGATCTGCGGCCGCAGGCTCGCCAGAAACTCTGCTGCACGCTCTTGCGTCATCCGCGTGTCTAATTCGAGCCTGCGCAACAACAGGGTCAGATTGGGCTGCTCGGTCAGTCGCGCAGCAAGATAATCGGCGGCCTCTGCCGCGCCTTCTTGTTCCGCCAGCAGGTCCGCCAGTGCCAGTTCCGCTCCGGCACAGGGATGCGCGGTAGCCATGGCCTCGAGGTACTGGCGCAGTGCCTGCAGATCCCCGAGCTGCCGATAGTTGTTCACAATCTCCGGCAGCACCTCCGGGAGATAGCTCGCATCCCGTTCCGCCGCCTGGCGCAGCGCGCGAATGGCCGATCGATGGTCGCCCTGTGCGGCCGCGAACTGGGCCTGAAGATGATGTGCGCGCAGACAGTTTCGATAGGCGGCCGACGCCCTCTTGAGACTGGCTTGGGCATCCGCGGTCCGGCCTTCCGACTGCGCAGACAACGCGAGTTCGCAATGGTAGTGCGATTTCTGCAGTGACAAATCTTCAGCAATCAGCACCTCGAGCGCCTCGGTGACCTCGAGGCAGGCCTGCCAGTCGCGTTCCTGCTCGTAGATCACCAGCAGGTTCCGCAGCGCAGGCCTTACGTGCAGCCTGGTCTCCCGGAGTTCGCGAAACAGATTTTCGGCCCGGTCCAACAGACCGGCGCGCATGTAGTCCTGACCCAGTTCCAACAGCGCCTGGGCGCGCTGCTCGCGGGTCAGCGCCGGACGCGCGATGAGATTCTGGTGGATTCGAATCGCCCGCTCCACTTCCCCGCGGCGACGAAACAGATTGCCGAGCGCGAGGTGCGTTTCGACGGTACTGCTGTCCACCTCGAGCATCTCGACAAAGGCATCGATGGCCTTGTCGGGCTCTTCGTTCAGCAGATGATTCAGGCCGCGAAAATAGACCGTCCCGGTCTCGCCGACGGCCTTGTCTTTCTGGTCGCGCACGCTCCTACGTGCCGCCAACCAACCGGAGGCCGCCGCGACAGGCAACAGTAAAAGAATGAGTTCCTGCACAGGCTCAGTGTCCCCTTACAGACATGGCCCGCTGGACTTTGGTCGCTTCGTCCGCCAAGCGCGATTTTCGTCGCAGGTCGGCATTCTCTTTCTTCACCCGGAGGAAGTAGACCATCCCCGCCAGACCGCCGAGCATCATCCCAGCGCCGAGAACGAGCAATAGCAGCAACGACAACGGCAGCTCCGGCCTGATGAAGTAGAGATCGACCACCACGGGTGCGTCATTGATGATCGCAAAACTCGCGCCCAGCAGCAGTAGCGCCAGCAACAGTAGCAGCTTGATGACGACCAAGGTGAATTCCCCGAATCCGCCGAAAACGCGCCATGCGTCGACTGCCATGATAACAAGGAACGCAGAACGGCATTGTGCCCGGAATCGGGAGTCAGGCGAATAGGTCGACCAGACGGTCGGCGCCGCCGACGAACAGCGGCTGCGCGGCGACGGGCTCTTCCTGCCCGTCATCCTCGGCCCAGGCGGCGAACCCCGAGCTATACCGCTGTGGTGAATCCTCCGCCCTGTCACCCTGTCTGGCGCCGGGGTCACTGATATCGGCGCGCACCAGCTGCATGGACTGTTGATCGAACATCTCCCGCAGGCGCGGCAGAGCGGCCTCCAGCGCCTCGCGGACAACGGCATGCTGGGCGAGGAAAGACACGCTGGTCTGATCCTGATTGACGCTAACGCGCACCTCCAGCGGGCCGAGATTGGGCGGATTGAGTTTGAGGCGCGCGACCTGTCGGTCGCCCTTGACCATCCACATCAGGCGTTCACCAATCGCGGCGCCCCACCCCCTAGTTGCCACAGCCTGTGGCACACCCATATCGAGCAGACTGTTTGCCAGCTGCTTCGGGAACTCCCCGCCTGTCAGCGGCTGTCCGGTCGGGGCCACTGCCGCAAAGACCGTTGTCGGCAGCACCGACGGGAAGCCATCGACAGGGCGAATGGTGCCGGCCGGCAGATGCTGCAGGGGCTGCACGACACGCGAGCCGAGCTCGGAAGCCGGCATCTCCGGGTCGGCCACCGTGATCTGTCCGACAGCCAGGCTCTCGGCCTCCATCAACTGCGCAAATCCGCCGCTGTGGCCACTCAACCCGCTGTCCGAGAGGAGGGTCTTTGCCGCCTGCGGCAAAGTCATGCCGCTGCCGAGCAGATCCTCTAGTCGGACCAGCATTGACGGAGAGAGTTGGGCCATCATGGCATGGAACTCGCCGGACAGACTCAGCATGAGCGCATCCGGATCCTGGAAGAGTCCGTCCAGAGCGCCGCCCGTCGAGGGGCCGACCGCGCGCTGCGCCTCCGCCAATCCCGGCACCATCGCACCGAAAAGCGACAACTGAAACATCTCTGTACATCCGCTCCGACTGTTTGCCCCAGCTTCGAAGCAGGCTTTGTGCCAACCGGTATTGGCTGACGGCGACCGACTTCCTAAGACGGTGAGCTTCGGCTAGGATCCGCCGACGCAACAGACGGAGATCCCAGATGAGTGAATTCAATGACTCCGTAGTAGTCGTCACCGGCGCTGCGGGTAACCTCGGCAGGGCGGTCGCGCAGGCCTTTGCCGCTCGCGGCGCCCATCTCGCGCTGCTGGACCGCGATGTCGAGGGCATGCACCAAACGATCGACGCCTGTTCGGGGCAGGCATCCGCCAAGGTGTTTCAGACCGATTTGATCGACGCCGCGGCGGTCGACGACAGCATCGATCGCATACTGACGGCGTTTCGACAGATCGACGTCCTCGCCAACATCGCCGGCGGTTTCATGATGGGACCCTTGATTCAGGAGACCGAGGATCGCGATTGGGATTTCATGATGGATCTGAACGTGCGCTCTGTGTTTCACACCTGTCGACGGGTGATCCCGGCGATGCTCGACAGTGGTGGCGGTCGCATCATCAATGTCTCGGCGCGAGCGGCAGAGCATGGCAAGGGGCGTATGGCCCCCTACTGTGCCTCAAAGGCCGCGGTACTCACCCTGACGCAGTCGCTGGCCGCCGAGAACAAGTTCCACAACATCAACGTCAATTGCATCTTGCCCGGCACAATAGATACACCACAGAACCGCCAGGATATGGCAGACGCGGATTTCAGCCACTGGGTACCGCCGGCGGCACTGGCCGATGTCGTGCTGTTTCTGGCCTCTGACGCCGCGCGCTGCGTCACCGGTGCGGCCGTCCCGGTCTATGGTCAAAGCTGACCCCGGCCGGAGAGCTGCGCGTGAGACAGAAGACCGTGACGTTCATGTGCGACGCGGCAGCGGCGCAGCAGCTCGCCATGATGGTGCGCGCCTACGTGGATGCCGCGTACCCGAGGGGCGGCTCGGAGTGCGCGCAGGCTGCACGTGAGGCACTAGAGGACGCCGCAGCCCGGTGTGAGCGGCACCCCGGCGGCCAGCTGACGCTGCGCAAGCGCCTGCTGCCGCAGCTGCGCGCGGCCTTAAGGTGGTTCGCTGGCGAACAAAGGCCATCGCGTGTAGCATCCGCCGCGGTTCTGGAATCCATCCTGAATCACCACAACCAGAGTGCCTGATCGAAGGCATCGAACAAAGGGACATGGCCCTCGCTCCGCTTCGGCGGGGCAGGATTTTTCTGTTGCCCTTGTTGGGCGGTCAACAGTCCGAGGAGAGAATTGTTATGGCGATAATGGAAGAGTTCAAAAAGTTTGCGATGCGCGGAAACGTCGTCGATATGGCGGTCGGCATCATCATCGGCGGCGCATTCGGCACCATCGTAAAGAGCCTGGTCGATGACGTAATCATGCCGCCGATCGGCCTGCTGCTCGGCGGCGTCGATTTCGCCGACCTGTTTTTCACGCTCAAAGACGGTGCAACAGCAGGGCCCTACGCCACCGTGCTCGCCGCCAAGGAGGCCGGCGCGGTGACCCTGAACGCCGGCCTGTTCATCAATAGCGTGATCAGCTTCACCATCGTGGCGTTCGCGGTGTTTCTGCTGATCAAGGGGATGAACTCATTGCAGAGAAAACAGGAGGAGCCACCGGCCGAGCCGACCGAGAAGGAGTGCCCGCACTGCTTCACGTCGATCCCGATCAAGGCGACCCGGTGCCCGCACTGCACCAGTGAACTGAGCGGTTAGAACCAGAGTCGCAAGGCGGCCACCTGCCGCCTATGCGCATTGCATCGGCTGGCCGACGGTCGACTGGTGAAAAAGGCGGTATCGCCTTCAGTCACGCGCGTCATCAGGAACCGGTCTCCACGAGGAGACGTCACGCAGCACCAGGTAATCCGAGCGATAGGTTCGCCAGAAGTGAATGCCCCTAGCATCAGGGCCGGGCCGTTCGTCGGTGCGATGAACGAGGAGGCCGTCGGGATGGACGGCTGCCCATGACGCAATCGACCCGTGACGCAGCGGCGTCAGCGGTATCCGCAGGCGACCGGCGAAATTGAACTCGCCTCGGTACTTGCCAGCGAAGGCAACGGGCCGCCCCAGATCCTGCTGCGCGGCGACCGCTGACGCCATCGTGTGGACATCATAGTGCTTTGCCACCTCCCTAACGATCCCCGGATAGGCTGCGCCAAGGAACAGCAGTGACAATACGCCCGGCCAGGCCAGGACAGAGACGCTGCGGGCGACCACTATCGCCAAGATCAATGCCGCCAAGACCGGGGCGCCGACCCAAGGCGGCAGCTGTTCTACCCAGGCCGCTCGGCTGTCAAAGACCCCGACAGCCGGCAATAGCGTGACAGCCACGCCCAGCACCAGCAGCGGCGCTGCCGGCAGCCAGGGCGCCCAAGTCGGCGGCTGCCGCGGCCCCTCGTTGCTCAGGCCGCGTGCGGCAAACAGCGCCAGTGCGGGAAACAGCGGCAGCAGATAGTGCGCCTGCTTGCCGCTAATGGAACTGAAGATCAGCAGACCCGTGGCGGCAACCACCAGCGTCAATCGTTCGCCGCTATCCCAACCCTGAAGCCAGCGCTCGCGCAGGCCGCGCCACAGCGGAAACCAAAGGCTCCAGGGAAACAAGAGCAAGGGCAGCAGTGGCAGGTACCACCAGAACGGTCGCTGATGCGCGAACGATTCGACCACGCGACCGGTTGTCTGTCCCCAGAGGATTCCGTTGGCGTAGGCCTCGCCGCCCGCCACCGCGGCCGGCAACGCCCAACTTAGACCGATCGCTGTCCCAAGCAAGATCGCAGCGAGCGTCCCGCCATACCAGGCAAGCCAGGATGCGGGCCGCTGCTCGGTCATCCACCAAGGGGCGAGCAGCGCGGCGGGCAGCACATAGATCAGGATGACCGGGCCCTTGGCGAGTATGCCAAGGCCGATGCCCACCCCGGCGACCAACCATCCCGCCGCGGCTCTACCGCGCCAGGCCATCAGCACGCCGAACAGCGCGATCTCGGCACACACAGCGACCAGAAGGTCGAACATCATCGCCGTAGTCCACACGGCCCAAAACGTCAGGGTGAACACTATCCATGCGCCGACCGGTCCGCAGGCGCGCTGCCGCGGCCACAGCAGCGCCGCCATGGGCATGACCAGCAAGGCCCCTACCAGACCCGCGAACGCGGGCACCAGACGCGCCGCCGCCTCACTGACACCGAACAGCTGCCAAACAAGATGGATCAACCAGAACAGCAGCGGTGGCTTGTGCTCATAGGGCTCGCCATTGAGGTGCGGTACCAGCAGGTCGCCGCGAAGCCACATCTCCCAGGCGACGCTGACATAACGGGTTTCATCGACCGCGAGAAGATGCCGGCTAAGCAAGGCCAGCATCAGCAACGCGATCCAGGCGCCGCAGATCGCCAGCGCTGTCTGCCAAGGCTGCACGAGGCCTTTCATATTGTCGATCGGGCCGATTTTTCCGGGTTCGGGGATTGCAGCGAGATCAGATCGCGCAGATTGATGCCCAAGCCCACGAGCTGCCGGGTCGCAATCAACGGGTCTAGCCGGAAACGCCCTCCAAACAGGACCCGGGGGCCAAGCCCCGTCGCCATCCCGATCATCTCACTCCAAGGCATCGCCAGATTCCGTCGACTCCGCGAGGCAAGCGCGCCGTTGCAGCCACATCACACCCAGCAGATCGACCACCCCAACCAACAGTCGATCCAGCGTGCCATATTTGGACCGGCCGCGCTGACGCTGACGATGATTGACCTCCACCGAGGTCACTCGGCCGCCGGCACGTCGGATGAGCGCTGGCAGAAAGCGATGCATGTGATCGAAGTACGGCAGCGTGAGAAAATCCGCGCGGGCGAATACCTTGAGACCGCAGCCCGTATCAGGGGTCGCGTCGCCGAGCAACCGGCTGCGCACCGCGTTGGCCACCTGCGAGGACACACGCTTCAAAATGTTATCCCGGCGCTGCATCCGATAGCCGGCCACCAAGACGGGTTGGCCCGCTGCCGCCATATCAGCGGCGACGTCCAACAGACGAGGGATATCGCAGGGATCGTTCTGACCGTCGCCGTCGAGCGTCGCAATCCACCGCCCTCTGGCCGCCATCACCCCGGTGCGCAACGCCGCACTCTGACCACAGGTGCGGCGATGTTTGACGACCCTCAACCATGGATGGCGCCGGCGGGCGCTTTCCAGTTCGCTGGCCGTCGCATCGCGGCTGCCGTCATCGACATACAGGACCTCGAAATCATATCCGCCATCCAGCGCACTCTGAAGCTCAGCCAAGAGTGGCTCGATGTTACCTGCCTCGTTAAGCACAGGGACAACGACAGACAGCTGCAT
>JASFJQ010000092.1:0-7407 GCA_050121305.1 Chromatiaceae bacterium | reverse complement strand
GCTCCGCCCAACCGGCCTTTTCTGCGTCTTCGCTGAACAGCGGGCGGCGTATGCGGCAGGCGGCCTGCAGGTCGGCGTACAAAGCGGCGTCTGACTCCGCCCGCAGCAGCAGTTCACGCAGTGCGCAGGTGTCTTCCGCTGGGTAATAGCCGGGGTAGTCCGCCCCGAGCAGGCCCACCGATCCCGGGATCTGCGAGGCGACCACCGGCAGATCGGCCATCACCGCCTCAGAGATGACATTCGCGCCGCCCTCCATGCGTGAGGTCAAGGCCAGCAGGTGGGAGCGACGGTAGACGTCGCGCAGCCGGGCGTGTGTGATCTCGCCATGCCAGAGATAACGAGCGTTGGCCGCGGCCTCGGCCCGGGCGGCGCGGCCCCATTCAGGCGTGTGGGCCTTGCCGTAGGCGTCCACCCGAATTCGGCTGCCTGGCGGCAGGTCACGCACGGCCAGGGCGGCGCGCAAAGAGTCCTTCTCTTCGCGCAGATGGCCGGCGACGCAGACGCGGAAGAAGCGTCGCGGCGGCCTGCGTTCGCCCAGCGGTCTGGCGGACTGATAGATCACGCGGACCTTGTTGCGCTGGGTATCAGGTACGCAGTCGGCGATCAAGCCGTGTAGACCGACGATCCGATCGGCCGCGGCCAGGGAGGCGAGGGTTGTCTGCGCATCCGAGTGAATGAAGCGGTAGGCATCCGTACCGGTCAGCACGACGATCAAGGGCCGCTGGGGATACGCGCGGGAAAACGCCTGGATCGCTGCCGCGCTGCGCCAGGCATGCAGCGCCACCATCAGGTCGGCGCGCTGGCCGGTGTACTCGACCATGACGTCGACGCGATGGCCAAGCGCGCGCAGTAGACGCGCCCAACGGTTGGCCGTGGCCCGGTTGCCGGACAGAGAGCGGGCCGGCGCCGGGGTGATGAGTAGGATATGCATGCTCGTGGCACCCTTGGTGAACGATGCAGCCCGTGGTGCTGCAGCGTCTGTAGAGGGCGTGTCAGGGTCACAGCGCAGTGACTTTGCCGCCGGTCCTTGAGAACATCAAGTCTCGTGTCTAACGGGTGGATACCAGATGTCGCAATCTTTGTCAGCGCAGTTACGGGATGCCAGGGAGAGGACCCTGACGCTTATCGCCGGGTTAGACGACCGCCAGATGATGGGTCCGCGGATGGATATCGTCAATCCGCTGCGTTGGGAGATAGGCCATGCTGCCTACTTCTACGAATACTGGGTCTTGCGTCAGCACCTTGGGGAACCACCGATACTGCCGAATGCGGACGCGCTGTTCGATTCGATAAACATCGCGCATGACACGCGCTGGGACCTACCCCTGCCGGATCTGCCGGCGACGCTGGACTATATGCGGGAGGTACAGACACGGGTCGCTCGACACCTGAGCGAGGACGCCGCGGACCCGCGGCGCGACTACCTGGCCCAGTACGCGGTCTTTCATGAAGACATGCATACCGAGGCCTTCACGTACACGCGCCAGACCCTTGGCTATCCGCCGCCGGCTCTAGGTGCCCGGGCGCAGGCCAACGGTGAAGAGGGCGGGCTGGCCGGCGATGCCCAGATACCGGGCGGTGAGTTCTCGCTGGGCGCCTCGCCGCAGGACGGCTTTGTCTTCGACAATGAAAAATGGGGCCATGTCTGCGAGGTGGAACCGTTTCGGATCGCGCGCGCGGCGGTGAGCAACAGCGACTTCGCGGCCTTTGTCGATGCCGGCGGCTATCGCGACCGTACACTCTGGGACGCGGCCGGCTGGGAATGGCGGCGCAGCCAGGGGCTGGAGCATCCGGTCTACTGGCGTCGGCGGGGTGATGGCTGGGAGCAGCGCTGCTTCGACGTCTGGGAGTCGCTGCGGCCTCATGTGGCCGTGATCCACGTCAGCTGGTATGAGGCCAGCGCCTACTGTCGCTGGGCCGGGCGACGCCTCCCGAGCGAGCTGGAATGGGAGGTCGCGGCGGCCGCACGGCCGACGAGCGACGGAAGCCGATTGGCATCGGAGAAGCGACGCTACCCCTGGGGTGACGCAGTACCCAGCGCCGATTTGGCCAATCTGGACGGCTATGCCCTCGGCTGTATCGACGTGGGTGCCCTGTCCGCGGGCGACAGTGCATTCGGCTGCCGCCAGATGATCGGAAACGTCTGGGAGTGGACCGACAGCGTGTTTGGTCCCTACCCGGGATTCACCCCGGACATGTACGCCGACTATTCGCAGCCGCTGTTCGGCGAGACGCGGGTGCTGCGTGGGGGTTGCTGGGCCACGCGTGGCCGCCTGATCCGCAACACCTGGCGCAATTATTACGCGGCGCATCGCAACGACGTGTTTGCGGGTTTTCGGACCTGCGCGCTGTGATTCGGCGTCTCTGCAGAGGCATCTGGCGATGAACAGCGCCCAGGTGCCCGTCGCCAAGGATCTGGTGCTCGTCGGTGGCGGGCACGCGCACGTCTCGGTGCTGCGTCGCTTCGGCATGCGGCCGCTGGCCGGCGTCCGTCTGACGCTGATTACGCGCGACATCCACACACCCTATTCGGGGATGCTGCCGGGATATGTCGCCGGGCACTATGGCTACGATGACTGCCATATCGACCTCGGACCACTGGCCAGATTCGCCGGGGCACGCCTCTACCATGCCGAGGTCGAGGGTCTCGATCTCGAACGTCGGCAGGTGATAGCCAGCGGTCGTCCCCCGATATCCTTCGACCTGTTGTCGATCAATACGGGGTCCCGGCCCCGCACGCTGGACGTGCCCGGTGCCCTCGAGTACGCGATGCCGGTCAAACCCATCGATACCTGGCTCCTACAGTGGGAGGCATTGCAGGCGCGCGTGTTGGCGAGCAGCGGGCCGTTTCGCATCGTCGTCGTCGGCGGCGGTGCCGGTGGCGTGGAGCTCGCGCTATCGACCCAGCATCGCCTGACCGGCCTGCTCCAGCAGCAGGGCGATGATCCCGGCCGCGTGCACTATGAACTCCTGACCGATGGCGAGACGATCTTCGCGACCCACAATGCCGGCGTGCGGCGGCGATTCGAGCGCATTTTGAACGAGCGGGGCATCGTACTACGCACCGGGCATCGCGTAATCCAGGTCACGTCGGATGCGGTCCACGTCGAGGGTCGCGAGGCGCGACCCGCGGATGCCGTGCACTGGGTCACTCAGGCCGGGGCGCCCAACTGGCCGGGCGAATCCGGCCTGGCGGTCGACGCACAGGGTTTCATCCGCGTCGACGACAGTCTGCAGTCGGTCTCACACCCCGGGATATTCGCCGCCGGCGACATCTCCTCGCTGCCGGAGCAACGGCCCAAATCGGGCGTGTTCGCAGTCCGTCAGGGCCGGGTTCTGACGCACAATCTGCGTCGCGCCTGCACCGGCCGATCGCTCCGGCGCTATCGTGCGCAACGCAAATTCCTGGGTCTCATCAGTACCGGCGACCGTTATGCTATCGCCTCGCGCGGCGGCTGGTCGCTTGAGGGCAGGTGGCTCTGGACCTGGAAGGACTGGATCGACCGGCGCTTCATGCGGCGCTTCAACGATCTGCCCGCGATGCCCGAACAGGGTTCGCCCACGCTGGCGGCCGGGGTCGCCGACGCAGAGGCGATCAAGGAGCTTTCGACACTGGCGATGCGCTGCGGCGGTTGTGGGGCCAAGGTCGGCAGCACGGTACTGAGCCGCGTCGTGCAGCGTCTGCCCGAGCAGCGGCGCGAGGACGTGGTGATCGGGCTCGACTCGCCGGACGACGCGGCCGTCTATCGCATCCCTGAGGGGATGCTGCTGGTGCAGAGCGTCGATTATTTTCGCTCCTTTATCGACGATGCCTATGTGTTTGGGCAGATCGCGGCGAATCATGCGCTTGGCGATCTGTTCGCGATGGGTGCGGCGCCGCAGTCGGTGCTGGCGATCGCGACCGTGCCCTATGGGCGCGAACGCGTCGTCGAGGAGACGCTGTTCGACATACTCACAGGCGCGCTCGCGGTCACCGCTCAGGCCGGTGCGGTGCTGGCCGGCGGGCACTCCAGTGAGGGGGCAGAACTGGCCTTCGGCCTCACGGTCAATGGCCTGATCGCATCTGACCAGTTGCTGCGCAAGGGGGGCCTACGGCCGGGGGATGCGCTGGTCCTGACCAAGCCGATCGGGACGGGCACACTGTTTGCGGCGGACATGCGGCAGCGTGCCAAAGGGCGCTGGATCGATGGCGCCATCCACGCGATGCTGCAGTCCAACCAGGACGCCGCCGAGTGCCTCCGGGCCCATGGCGCATCGGCATGCACCGACGTGACAGGTTTTGGACTGCTCGGGCACTTGATCGAAATGACCCGTGCGGCAGACGTCGATGCGGAGGTAACCATGGATGCCATACCGGTCCTGGATGGGGCCCGCGAGACGGTGGCCGCCGGCATCCTGTCGTCGTTGCAGCCGCAGAACCTGCGCCTGCGCCGGGCCGTACGGGACCTGGAACGCGTCAGTCGTCTGCCGATTTACCCGCTGCTGTTCGACCCGCAGACCGCCGGTGGCCTGCTCGCCGGCGTGCCGCAGGCCAGCGCCGAGGCCAGCGTCGCGTCGCTGCATGCGCGAGGCTATGGGCATGCGGCGATCATCGGTCGCGTGAGTGCACGCAGCGATGCGCCCGAGCCGATCCTGCTCGTTTGAATGATAAGCCTGCAGATTTCACCGTTTTTCCTAACGAGGCCGCCGAGAAACCGCGATGACGGTCTGCACGGAGTGGTAGGTGGTGAAGGCGTAGTCGACACTGCGTCGGGATGCCTGCAACGAGTATGCCCCGTCATAGCGAGGGTATCGGGGGCCGCAGAAGTAAATCGGTGAGATTCGCCGGTTAGCTGCCCCTGCCGAAGAATCGCCGAGCGTTTTCCCAGCGGATTGCCGCGGCCTGTTCCTCGGGCAGCGTAGAAAGCCAACGGCGGTGGAATTCGAGGAAGCGCGGCAGCTCCTGCCAGCCACTGTCGGGTTCGTCCCAGGGGTTGAGACGATCGACCGGCCACACCGGATCGGAGCCGATCATAAAGCGGTCGAAATGGCGCGAAATGAGCGCGCGCCACGCGGGCAACAGCTCGCCGGCGTCGTCGACGATGCGATTGCCGCGGTGGCGCCAGGGATCGCGCGCCGACAGCTCGGCATGGACATTCGGACACCCCTGCAGCACCCGCTCGACCTCGCCGGGCGCCAACATGGAGCCGGCATGTGCCCACAGGATGCGGGTATCCGGAAATGCCTGACACAGACCCAGCGTGTAATTGGCGCGCGAAAACTCGGTATGCAGCAACACCGGTACGTCGAACTCGGCCGCGGCCTCGAACAGGCCAGCGATGATCGGATTTTTCCAGTCGCTGATGAAGCCCCCGATCATATGGACCTCGCCGATGCCGACATAGCGGCCGGTCTGCAGGGCCTCGCGCACTCGCCGCAGCAGCGTCGGGTCCAGATGCCAGGAGGACCACTCGCCGGGGATCCGGTAGATACCGTAGATCGGCAGGATCCTGTCCGGGGCGAGATCGTGCAGCTCCAGCGCCAGTTCCGGTGGCGTGCCGGTCACGACGGCGAGCGCCACGTCCTGCGCTTTGAGGATCTCTATCGCCTGCGCCGGCGAAGTGACCTCTTTCTGGTTCCACTTCCAGTGCAGATGTATATCGGCAACGGGCGCACGCTCGGCTGCGAGCGCGCCCAGGCTGGCGATCAGCAGGCCGATAAGCGGCCAATGTCTGTGACGGGACGACATTATCTGTGTGCTCGGTGCGCGTAACTCGGCTAAGGTTAGGCCATGCAGCATGCATCGCGAAAGGCCACCAGCCCGCATCTGTCACCGGCTAGCCTAATCCTGATCGCAGCGGCCATGATGGGATGGGCGCCATGGTCGGTGGCCGCGACCGGGCCTGCAGACGTCGACGCGTGGCCGAGCTGGGTGGACGAACAAGAGGCGCTGCAGCAGCGCATCGCGCGGGTCAACGAGGGCGACCTCGACTTCATCCCCGGACCATCGCAGGGCGTGGTGCACCACCATCGAAGCCGCATCTTTATCAGCGATACCTCGCTCTTGGATGGCTGGGTACGGCTCGAACAATGCCACGTCAACCTCGATCGCGTCGCCGCCGCGCAGATCGTCTTCAACCCGCAGCGCTCGCGGGCTCTCGAGGTGGTCAGTTTCCGCAACATCGATCACGCCTTCGCCGAGGCGAACTCCGTTCAGCTGCAGGGGATCCACGACGACTCCGAGATCTGCCTGCGCGCCGAGAGCCGTGCACTGCGCAGCGATGACGCAACCGTTTTCGAGTTGGAGAACGGGCCCTTCATGCGCCGGTTTCTGGACGGTTATTACCCGTTGCGCCTGTCACTTCGGATCGATCATCCCAGGTCCCTGGTGCTGGCCGATTTCAGCCCCGAGGCCCAACCGGGTTTCGCCGTGACCCAGGCGGAGGATCACATCGCCATCGAGGCGCTATTCGAAGGTCAGCTGCGTACACGGTTCCGTTTCCTGGTCGATTAGCCGCACCAGCTACGGATGGGTCGCGATTGGGGTCTAAACTCCCAGGGACTGTTGCCGCTACAGGGGCATGGCAAGTACTCACGACACAGACGCGTTACGCAACATCTCCATGCTCGCCGATCTTCCACCTTGGCAGCTCGAGGTGATTGCCGAGGCCGTGGAGCCGGTGGATGTGCGCGAGGGTACCCTGGTGGTAGAACGCGGCACCGACGACGGCTACACCTATTTTCTGCAACAGGGTGAGGTGTCGCTGGATGCGGCCGACGGCCAGAACAAGGTCGTCGAGCTCACCGCCGAGGTCGCCCGCAACCCGGTCTCGAATCTGCGGCCGCGGCTATTCGCTGTAAAGGCGCTGAGCCAGGTGCGGGGTATCCGGGTTCCCGACATCGTGCTGAGTGCGGCCGGCTGCAGCGGCCGAGCGCACAACCCGGACGAGATCACGGTCGAGAGCGAAGAAGAGGACCAACGCCGCGAGGCAGAGTCGAAGCTCAGCTTTCAGCTGTACCAAGACCTCAAGAGCGACAAGGCCATACTGCCTAGTCTGCCGGACTTGGCGATGCGCATTCGTCGCGCGATCGACGACGAAGTGAGTGATGCCAAGGCCATCGCGCGTCTGGTCGAGGCCGATCCGGCGATGGCGACCAAGCTTCTCAAGGCCGCAAACAGCGCGCTCTACGGTGGCCTGGACGGAGTAGAAAGCTGTTCTGCCGCCGTGGTGCGGCTTGGCATGCAGACGACCAAACAGCTAGTCCTGACCTTCGCGCTCAAAGAGATCTTCTACAACGATGATCCCATGGTGCAGAAGCGCATGCACGTGCTGTGGAAGCACAGTGCGCAGATCGCGGCGATCTGTTTCGTGCTGGCGCGCGAGGTCAAGGGCATGCAGCCCGAAGAGGCGCTATTGATCGGTCTGG
>JASFJQ010000091.1:0-7411 GCA_050121305.1 Chromatiaceae bacterium | reverse complement strand
AGTAGTGTTTCGAGATGATGCAGATCGATACCGCCGTCGTCGGCCAGCGCCACCTCGACGACAGTAACCAGGCTTTCGCGCCAGGAGACCTCATTGGAGTGATGCTCGTAGGGGCCGACAAACACGACCGGCTGATGGTGCTGGCAGTAGTGCCCGAACTCCGCTGCCTGCTGCTCACCCAGAAACCCCTGTAACAGACCGTTGAGCAGTGCGCGACCGGTGGCGGGCAGCTTCACGCCCACCAGCTGCTGCATGCGATCGATCGCACCAGTGGCACCGGTCCCACAGGCAATGATGCGCCCGTCCGGGCCGGCATTGACCGCCTGCTTGATGCGATGCTCCGCCTGATGCAGCAGCTCGGTCGTGGCGCGTCCACTGATGTCGTCCTCGGTGTGGCTGTTGGCGTAGAGCTGCTGCTGGCGCAGCAGATAATCCTCGACGAAATGCAGAGACCGACCGGAGGCCGTGTAGTCGGCATAGAGCAGCAGCCGCTGACCGAAAGGCGTCTCCACCAAGGTATCGACGCCGACGATCTGTTCGCGCAGGTACTGCAGATCGATCGCAGTGTTGCTCAATCCCTCCACGGTTTGACGCTTTGCCCCATGCCGATGATCTTCAGCGTTATGGAAGACTGCGGCGAGATGATCACCAGCGGGATCATCCTCGCTCTTCGGAGTCCAGCGCCCACTGCCTGGCGCGCATGAGTTCAGCCTGTGATACCTCCAGCAGGTCCGCCAGACGCTGGATGAGCGCTTCCTCGCGGTGGTGGATTTCGCCATCGGCACAGGCTGCCCGCCACAGGCTGCGCACCAGGTCGAGTTTACGTGCCGCCGAGAAATTACGATTGATCAGATCGATATGTTCGTTTAGCGACAGGTTGGCCTCCGATGCATCCTGCGCGACATCCATCAGGCCATTGAGGTCACTGTCATTGAGCTGCCAGTCGCGTTTCAGGGTATCACGCAGGCGACGGAACTCGTCGGCGTCGATGCTGCGATCAGACTTCGCCACTTCGATCAGGAGAACAGCGGCAGCCAGATGCAGCGCCGCCTCGTTGTCGGCAGTCTTTGCCGTGTCGCCGGCAAACAGTCTACGAATTGCATCCAACATCCGCCTCTCCTAACGCCGCCGGTTGGGACACACCATGCATGACAGGGATCGGCCTTCGCAGGCCTCATCGTGGCTAACCCCACAGGAGCCGCGCAGCGGACGGCCGGTGAGGAACAGGCCGAGCCCGAGGCCCAGCATCGCAAGTGCGAAGACGGCCAGAGTTGCGATGATTGCCATGGTCAACTCGCGGTGACCCGGTCTTCGCCGGCGAAGTTGTCGAAGAAGATATTGCGATTGTCCACGCCCAGATCGAACAACAATTGCAGCACGCCGATCGAGAGCGCGCGCGGCCCGCAGAGGTAGTATTCGCAGTCTTCCGGCGCCGGGTGGTCCTTCAGATAGGTATCGTAGATGAAATTGTGAAGATAGCCGGCATAGCCGCTCCAGTTGTCCTCCGGCTCGGGTTTGGAGAGACAAAGATCCCAGCTGAAATTCTCGCGCTCTGCCGCCAGCTTCTCGAAATCCTCACGATACAGCGCATCGCGCAGGCTGTGGGCGCGATACCAATAGGAGATCTTGCGATCGCTGGCTTTGCTCAACAGTTGATCGAAAATGATGGACCGCAGTGGCCCCATGCCTGCGCCGCCGCCGAGAAAGATCATCTCGGCGGCGGTGTCGGTCGCGCGGAATTCGCCGAATGGGCCTGACACGCTCAGCTCATCGCCCGGTTTCAGTCCAAACAGGTAGGAGGACATGAGGCCCGGCGGGGCGTCCGGCACGCCGGTGGGCGGTGGTGCAATCTTGATGTCGAACTTCAGCTGGCCTTTCTCGGCGGGATAGCTCGCCATCGAATAGGCGCGCGTCACCGGCTCGTCGCAGATGGAGACATGGCGCCAGAGGTCGGATCTGTCCCAGCTCTTGCGGAAACGTTCGGGGATGTCGAAATCCTTATAGGCCACTTTGTGCGGCGGGCATTCGAACTGCACGTACTGACCCGCGACGAACGGCACCTCTTCGCCCTCGGGCAGCGCCAGCACCAGCTCCTTGATGAAATCCGCGACGCTTTCGTTGGAGACCACCTTGCAGGTCCATTGCTTGACGTTGAACACCTCTGGCGGCAGATCCAGCCTGAGATCGGACTTCAGCTTTACCTGGCAGGCGAGTCGGGCGCCCTGCAGGATGTCACCGCGTGTCAGGTGGCCTCGCTCCGTGGGCAAGGGTTCGCCGGCCCCCTCCACCTGCACCTTACACATGCCGCAGGTGCCTTTGCCGCCGCAGGCCGCCGGTACATGCACGTTGTGCGACGCCAGCGCGTTCAACAGCGTCTGCCCGGCCGGTACCGACAAGGCCTCACCGGGCTCGTCGTTGATCAGCAGCATCACATCACCCGCGGGTACCAGCTTGAGACGGGCCCAAACCAGGAGTCCCACCAGTGTGACGATGACGGTCGTGAACGTAACGACCCCAAGCGTTATCTCGTACATCTCAAGACCTCAGAGCTGAATCCCGGAGAACATCAAGAAGCCGATCGACATCAGACCCACGGTGACGAAGGTGATGCCGAGGCCACGCAGTCCGGCCGGCGGGTTGCTGTAGGTCAGGCGCTCGCGGATCGCCGCCAGTGCAACAATTGCAAGCAGGAAGCCAAACCCGGCGCCGAAACCAAACACGACGCTCTCAGCGAAATCATAGTCGCGTTCGCTCATGAACAGCGATCCGCCGAGTATCGCGCAGTTGACTGCGATCAATGGCAGGAAGACGCCGAGCGACATATGCAGGGCCGGGAAATAGCGGTCCAGCACCATCTCCACGATCTGCACCGTTGCGGCTATGGTGCTGATGAACACGATGAACGACAGAAACGTCAGGTCGACATCGGCAAAGCCGGGGTGCAGCCGCGCCAGCGCACCCTCTGCGAGCAAATGGTGGAGCAGCAAGTTGTTGAGCGGCACCGTGAGCGTCTCGACGAAGACCACCGCAATGCCCAACCCGAGGGCCGTCTCGACCTTGCGCGACACCGCCAGGAACGAACAGATGCCGAGGAAGAACACCAGGGCCATGTTCTCGACGAACATGGCCCGGATCGCAAGGTTGAGGTAATGCTCGAGCATCAATCCTTTTCCTGCTGCTCGGGTTTCCAGGTGCGCAGTGCCCAGATGATCGCGGCGATGATGAAGAAGGCCGCCGGCGCCAGCAGGAACATGCCGGCCGGGGTATACCAGCCACCCTCGTTGACGGTCGCCAGTACCGGGTAGCCGAACAGCCGCCCGCTACCCAGGAGTTCGCGTACGAAGCCGACGATCAGCAGCAGCACCGCATAGCCGAGCCCGTTGCCGACGCCGTCGATAAAACTGATCCAGGGCGGGTTCTGCATCGCGAAACCCTCGGTTCGGCCCAGGACCAGGCAGTTGGTGATGATCAGGCCCACGAACACCGACAACTCCAGACTGATTTCGTACAGGTAGGCCTTGAGGACCTGATCGACCACGATGACCAGGGACGAGATGATCGCGAGCTGGACGATGATGCGGATGGTATGGGGTGTGTACTTGCGTATCAGGCTGACCACCAGCGAGGCCAGGCCGGCGACCACGATCACACTGACCCCCAGCACCAGGGCCTTGTCCATCTTGGTGGTCACCGCGAGCGCGGAGCAGATCCCGAGCATCTGCAGCAGGATGGGATTGTTGTCGAAGACGGGGTCGGCCATGGCCCGCCATTCGCGTTTGCCCAGCCATTCGCGTTCGCCGAGCCATTTCATCTCAGAACACCCCTCGGCTGCGTGCCTTCTCGAGGTAGGGGCCAAAGCCCTGCCCGCTGAGCCAGAAGCGCAGCAGTTCGGTCACGGCGTTGCTGGTGATGGTGGCGCCCGACAACGCATCCACCGCATAGGGGTCCTCCGCCGGGCCCCCGACCTGTCCCTTCACCAGCCGGATGGCCGGCTGCCAGTCGTCGTCGAACGCCTGGCGTCCCGGCCACAGCGCGCGCCAACGCGGATTATCGACCTCACCGCCGAGTCCCGGCGTCTCGCGGTTCTCGTAGAAGGCGATGCCGGTAATGGTGCGGGTGTCGCGCTGCAGCGCGAGGAAACCGTAGAGGGTGCCGTATAGTCCCAGGCCCTCCACCGGGATCACCACCTGGCTGACTTCACCCTGATCTTCGACCAGGTACACCTTGGCCAGGTGCGGTATCCGGCGCACCCCGGCCGGGTTGTCGTCGACCGCCCGGCTTTTCTCGGGATCGCCCCGGGCCGCGCGCTGTTGGTAGCTCTCGACGTCCATCCCGCTGACGTACTCGCCGCTGCGCAGATCCACCAGGCGGGGCTGGATATGGCGGTCGAATAGCGCGAGGGCCTGCGCGGTAGACAGCCGTTGGCCCGGCTCGGTCAGCCCCGCCGCCTGCAATACATTCTTGCGCAGATAGAGCAGACGGTTGATCTCCTGGCGATCCTTGAGCAGCACGCTGGCGGACGAGACGAACAGCGCACAGACCACACACACCAGGGTGGCGAAGGCCAGGGTGTAGGCGGGCGAATCAACCTTCACTACGACGCAGCCTCCTGCGGATATTCGCCTTCACCACATAGTGATCGATCAGCGGTGCGAACACGTTCATGAACAGGATTACCAGCATCACCGACTCCGGATACGCCGGGTTGACCACGCGTACCAGCACGATCAGCAGCCCGATCATCAGGCCGTAGATCCACTTGCCGCGTTCGGTCCATGCCGATGTCACAGGATCGGTGACCATGAAGACCGTCGCGAAGGCCCAGCTGCCGAGTACGAAATGCCACCAGAAGGGCACCGCAAACATCGGATTGCTGTCGGAGCCGATTACGTTCAACAAGGACGCCATGATCACCGTGCCGACAGTGACGCCGGCCATCACACGCCACGACGCGACCCGCGTGTAGAGCAGGATCACTGCGCCGATCAGGCAGGCGGCCGCCGAGGTCTCGCCGAAGGAGCCCAGCTCGAGGCCGAGGAAGCTATCCCACCAAGAGACCCCGAGGCTTTCATAGGGCAGGGCGTCCTGCTTTAGCTGCGCCAGCGGGGTGGCGCCGCTGTAGCCGTCGTACCAGTAATCCGCGGCCAGCGGCGTCCAGACCTGGTCGCCGGTGATCTGGATAGGGTAGGAATAGAAGAGGCTGGCACGGGCCACCAGTGCGGGATTGAGAAAGTTCATGCCGGTGCCGCCGAACACCTCTTTGGCGATGACCACGCCCCAGGTAATGCCGATGGCCGCCTGCCACAGCGGCGTCGTGGCCGGCAGGATCAGCGGGAAGATCAGGCCGGTGACGAAGAAGCCCTCGTTGATCGGGTGCTTGCGCACTACCGAGAACAACACCTCCCAGGTACCGCCTACCACCATGGTCACCAGGTAGAGCGGGATGAAGTAGAGTGCGCCATGGACCAGGTTGGCCAGCACGCTGCCCGGATCGTAGCCGACCCCGAGCAGATCGATCAGGGCGTAGCGCCAACCGACCAGGTCCCCGCCGCGTCCGGGATCGAGTGCCAGGTTGGCCTGCAGACCCGCGTTGTACATGCCCCAGAACACGCAGGGCATCAGCGCGATGACCACGACGATCATCATGCGCTTGAGGTCGAGGCCGTCGCGCAGATGCACGCTGCCGCGGGTCACCCTGCCCGAGGTGTAGAAGAAGGAATCCAGCGCCTCCCACAGCGGCTGAAGGCGCGCGAGCCGGCCGCCCGATTCGAAATGCCTGGCCTGGTGATCGAGGAATCTGCGAAAGGCACCCATCAGAGGTCCTCGCGTATGCGCTCCAGCACGTTGCGCAGCATCGGCCCGTATTCGTATTTGCCCGGACACACGAAGGTGGCCAGCGCGAGGTCCTCCTCGTCCAGCTCCAGGCAGCCCAGCTGCTCCGCCAGTTCCAGGTCGCCGGCGATCAGCGCACGCAACAGAAACGTGACCTCGATGTCCATCGGCACCACCTGTTCGTAGGTACCGATGGGGACCATCGGCCGTGCGTCGCCATTGGTCGAGGTGCTGAAGTCGAACCTGCGCGGGCGAAACAGCGCAGACCAGAAGGCGCCGGTCACAGAGAACATCCGGGCCCCGGGCTTCAACCAGCCGAGGATCTCCCGCTGGTCGCCCTCCGGCAGCACGGATATCTGGTTGTGGTATCGCCCCAGGTAGCCCGTGATATCGCCATCGATGGCATGCCCGCCGAGCACCGAGCCGGCGATGACGCGCTGTCTGCCGGGCATGAGTTCATCGGCGAGGAGTTCGCTGATGCGTGCCCCGAGGCGGGTGCGGACCAGCCGAGGTCGGCGGATGCCGGGCCCGGCGAGCGCGATCACGCGGCTGCTGTCGAGGTGGCCGGTGCCAAACAGTGTGCCGATGGCGGCCACGTCCTGATAGCCGATATGCCAGACGATCTTTTCCCGGTGCACGGGTTCCACGTGTTGGATGTGGGTCCCGGGGACACCCGCCGGATGTGGACCCTCGAAGCGCTCGTGTCGGATGCCGCTGCCCGCCGGTGTGCGCAGGCGCGTGCGGGCGCGGGTGCACAGATAGGTGTAGCCGTGGGTCAGGCGGGAGATAACCGACAGGCCCAGTTCGAAGTCCGCCTCGCGTCCCTGCAGCACCACCTCCGGATCGGGCGCCAGTGGATGCGTATCCATCGCGGTGACGAAGATCGCACTCGGCGCCGAGCCGGGCGGCGGAATCCGCGAGTACGGACGCGTCCTGAAGGCGCTCCAGAGCCCGGCCTCCAGGAGCAGCGCGCTGACATCGGCGCCGCTGAGTTCTTCCGGTGGTGCCGCGGTGAAGCTGTCGAAGGAGGTATCCCTCGCTGGGTGGGCGTCTTCGTGCGGGGAGACCTCGATGACCACGGAGAGCAGCCTGCGCCGCTCCCCACGGTGGATGGCGGCGATCCGTCCCGCCACCGGGGCGGCGAAACTCACATCGGGCGCGGATTTGTCATGCAGCAGGCGCTGACCGCAACGGACCTGGTCGCCGACCTTGACCTCCATGCCTGGTTTGAGGCCGGGGAAGTCGTCTGCGAGCACGGCCACGTGGGTCACCGGCGGGGCGTCTTCGATCACCGGCTCGGGTGCCCCCGCAATCGGCAGATCCAGGCCGCGGCGGATCTTGTGCACCCCAGCCCAGGGGCGCCGGGACGAGGAAGATCGTGCGGGTTGGCCCCTGCGCGTGTGTCGCCCGATTTCCAAGTGGTCCAGCCCTGTTAGTAGAAAAGTTGCGACAACCCCGAGTCGCGGTGGGCGTGTCAGACCACGCCACGCAGACGCTCGGGAAGGAGTGCCGGGCGTTGCGTCGCGCCCGCGCCAGTTTACTCCAGCCCCAAGAATTGTAGATTCATACGCCGGAGTCA
>JASFJQ010000090.1:0-7424 GCA_050121305.1 Chromatiaceae bacterium | reverse complement strand
ATGGTGCGACGCACGATATGGCCCGCATCGCGGTTGCGCTCGTAGATGGTGTTGGCGCAGACCCGGTTTTCGTCGGAGTGGGTCGAGTGGTAGTTGTCGAAGGCAATCGCAAAGCCCGCGAAGTCCTCGGTGTGCTCGGTCCAGACCCGTGCGATCAGCGCCTCTGGCTCGATACCCTCGGCGCGTGCGCGCAGCATGATAGGCGTGCCGTGGGCGTCGTCTGCGCAGACGTAGTAGCACTCGTGTCCGCGCATCTTTTGGAAACGGCTCCAGATATCGGTCTGGATATACTCCACCAAGTGACCCAAGTGGATGGAGCCGTTGGCATAGGGCAGGGCGCTGGTGACAAGAATACGGCGTACGTTAGACATCTGGGGATACGAGCCTGGTGCGTAATTCAGCACATTAGTATCTCACGTTGTCGCGCTGTGTTGAGCCGCAGGCGTTGGTGCTCCGCGGTTACCCCGGAATTCGGCAGGCCGATCGCTGGCCGCACCGATTCGGCCGCAATTCCCGACTAAAACACTTGGGTTTATCGGCCTGGCTTGGTGTAGAATTCGCCCAAGCAACGAGTCAAGCAGGTGCCGGACCGGTCTCCAAGAAATCCACCGGCGCGGTGCGGCCAAACGGAAAATGACGCAGGAAAAAACTATGGCAGATCCCACGAGAGAGCAGGTCGAAGAGGCCATCAAGACCTACATCGAACCCCACCTCGAGACCGACCTGGTCAGCGCCAAGTCGGTAAAAGATGTGAAGATAGATGGCGGCAAGGTAGGCATCGATCTACAGCTGGGCTTCCCCGCTAAGGGCATTCACGACGAGATTACGGCCGCGGTGAAGGCAGCGGTTGAGGCGGTCGACGGCGTGACCGGCTGTGAGGTGACGCTCGAAACCAAGGTTCAGGCCCACTCGGTGCAGAAATCGCTGAAGCCGATCGACAACGTGAAGAACATCATCGCCATCGCGTCCGGCAAGGGCGGTGTGGGCAAGTCCACCACGGCGGTCAATCTCGCCTTGGCGTTGTCTGCCGAGGGCGGCAGGGTCGGCATCCTCGACGCGGACATCTATGGCCCGTCACAGCCGCGCATGCTGGGGATCTCCGGCAAGCCGGAGTCCAAAGACGGCAATACCCTCGAGCCGATGATGAGCTATCACCTGCAGGCGATGTCGATCGGGTTCCTGATCGACGAAGAAACGCCGATGATCTGGCGCGGCCCCATGGTCACTCAGGCGCTCGAGCAGCTGCTCAACGACACCAACTGGGAGGAGCTCGATTACCTGGTGATCGACCTGCCACCCGGCACTGGCGATACCCAGCTGACGCTGGCCCAGAAGGTCCCGGTGTCCGGCGCGATCATCGTGACCACGCCGCAGGACATCGCCCTGCTGGACGCGCGCAAGGGCTTCAAGATGTTCGAGAAGGTCGAGGTGCCGATTCTCGGCATCGTCGAGAACATGTCCATCCACATCTGTTCGAATTGCGGCCACGAAGAACACATCTTCGGCGAAGGCGGCGGTCGGCGCATGGCCGAGCAATACGGCGTGAACTTCCTTGGCGCGCTGCCGCTGGAGACCCGCATCCGCGAAGAGACCGACTCGGGTAAGCCGACCGTGGTCGCCGAGCCGGAGTCTCGGCCCTCGCAGATCTACCGCGAGATCGCGCGCAAGGCGGCCGCCCAGCTCTCGCGACAGGCGAAGAGCTATGCGGCCAAGTTCCCGAACATAGTGATCCAGAACAATTGATCTCCGCGATCGACTGAGCTTCACAAAGCCCGCCTCGCGCGGGCTTTTTCAATCCGGTGCGACAGCGGCAGAGATGCGAGAGTTGTCTTGCTCTTGTAACGAATCCACAGCACTATCTCAGCTGTTTAACCAGGCCGCGCCATGCAGCTTCCGAATCACAAGACCAAGTTGATCTGTACCGTCGGTCCGGCCTCGGACAATGTCGAGACGCTCGCGGCCATGCTGCACGCCGGTATGAGCGTCGCCCGCCTGAACTTCTCCCATGGCGATTTTTCCGCCCATGCGGCCAGCATCGCGCGGCTGCGCGAGGCCGCCGAGCTGACCGGGCGCCGGCTGGCCATCATGGCCGATCTGCCGGGGCCGAAGATACGCATCGGCGAACTCGCGCCCGAGCAGGTCGAACTGGCGAACGGTGCGCTGGTGACCCTGACGACGGACGACATCGTCGGTGATGACACGCGTTTCTCGGTCAGTTTCGAACGCCTGCCGCAGGTGGTGCATCCGGAAGACAAGATGTTTCTGAATGACGGACTCATTTCGCTGAAGGTGCTCAGCATCAGCGACAGTGATGTCCTGTGTGAGGTGCGCGCCGGCGGCGAGCTATCGTCGCGCAAGGGGCTCGATCTTCCCGGTATCGACCTCGGCATCAGCGCCTTCACCGCGCGCGATCTCGAGTGCCTGGAGTTCGCGCTGTCGCAGGGCGTCGACGCCGTCAGCCAGTCCTTTGTCTCCACGGCCGAGGACGTGATCGCGGTGAAACAGGCGGCGGCGTCACTCGGTTACCAGCCCTTTGTGATCGCCAAGATCGAGCGCGCGCGCGCGGTCGAGAACCTCGACCAGATACTCGAGGCGGCCGACGGCCTGATGGTGGCGCGCGGCGATCTCGGCGTCGAGCTGCCGATCGCAGAGATGGCGGTAGTGCAGAAGGAGCTGATGCGTGCGGCCAATCGACACGGCAAACCGGTCATCACCGCCACGCAGATGTTGGAGTCCATGACGACGCATCGTCGTCCCACGCGCGCCGAGGCGACGGACGTCGCGAATGCGATCCTGGATGGTACCGACGCGGTCATGTTGTCCGCCGAGTCGGCCATGGGGCGCTACCCGGTCGAGGCGGTCAGCATGTTGGCAGAGATCGCCGCCGCGACAGAACCCCATCGGCCGCGCGCGCCGGTCGATGCCAGGGTCCCCGAGCATCCGAGCCTGCCGGGGTTGATCGCCCGCAGCATCCAAAATGCGGTGAATACGCTGAACCCGGTGGTGGTTGGCGTTCCGACCCGCTCCGGGTCCATGGCGCGCAATGTGACGCGTTTCCGACTGCCGACCTGGATTGTCGCGTTCAGCAAGGTCCCCTCGACCTGTCAGGCGCTGCAGTTCTCTTACGGCGTGCACGCGGTGCAGGTCGAGGCCGATGCCGCGGACTGGACGCCATTCTTGCGTGATTGGATGCGCGGTCAGGGCATCACCGAGGGCATCGCGATCCTTGCGCAGGGCCCCTCGGAGGAACACCCCTGCGGCAATCATCGTATGGAGATCGTCGATCTCGATCGTTGACGGCCGGTCGGCTGCCGGTCGTTGCGTTGGCGTGGGCGATGCCGTCGATCCCACCCCTGCCCGTTGCGACATGCAGGCCAAGGCCCCGCGCGTCCATCAGGACTTGCGAAATCGCAATGACCCGCGCGTTATGCCCGCGTAAGCTCAGCCTGCACACGGCGAACGTTTTCACGATCCCTGTGCGTTATCGGTCTCCTCCGATGTTGCCCCGCGCTCGCGCGCGGGGCCTTTTCGCCAGGCCGGTGCGACCACCGGCACTCAAGGCGCACTGCGCGCCCATGCGCCGACCGGCGCACTCCTGCGCCGTTGCATCAGGAGATAGGCCGCCGGTGTCAGCAGCAGCGACAACAGTCCGCTCAGCCCGACGCCGCCGGCGATCACCACCGCCAGCGGCGGCCAGAAGTCACCGCCGCTGAACACCAGCAGCGGCATAAAGCCGGCGATGGTCGTCAGCGTGGTCGACAGGATGTGGCGCGTGGCGGCGACGGTCTCGTCGATAATCGCGGCCGCCTCGCCGCGGCGCGCGCGTGGATTGCCACGGATCGCCGCGAGGACCACGATGCTGCCGTTGATGGCCACGCCGACCAGGCCTGCACTGCCGATTATCGGATTGAAGCCGATGGGGTAACCGCTGACCCACAGCGAGAGCAGACCCAGACCCAGCGCAGACACGGCGACGACGGCGATCAGTCCCGCAAGGGCGAAGGAGCCGAAAGAGAGCACCAGCGAGCCGATCATCAGCGTGGCGAGTACCGGCACATGGGCCAGGAGCTGACCGATGGCCCGCTGTTGCTCGGCGCTGTCGCCCGCCAGCTCGACGCGGTATCCGGGCGGCAGGCTCAGGTCCCCGGCATCCAACTGCGACTGCACCGCGCGAGTCACCTCGATCGGTAGCGTGCCCTGTCTCAGAAAGCCATGGATGTGGTTCACCCGTTCGCCATTGCGCCGGGTGATGCGAGCCGGTTCCGGCCGCAGCGCCATTTGGCCCAGCGCGTTAGCCGGAATCCAGGTGTCACTCCGCGGGATTCGCAGACGCAGGGTACTGGCCTGATCGAGCGCACCGCGCTGCTCGGGCGCATAGCGAATGCGGACCGGTAGGTCCTCGAGGTCCTCGAGGACGCGCCCGCCGATGCGGCCATCCAGTGCGGCCTGGAATTGCGCGGCGATGTCGCCGAGGGTGAGCCCGGCCAAGCGTGCTGCATGCTCGTCGGCGGCGAACCAGAGTTTCGGCTCGCCGCCGACGATGGATGCGCGGGTCGTGGTTACGTCGGGATGCCGATGCAGCAGCGCGCGCAGGCGTTCACCCAGACGGCGCAACTGATCCGTCTCTGGCCCGACGATCCGGAAGCCGATCGGAGCGGTGATCGGGGGTCCCTGTCCAAAGGCCCTGACGACCACCTGGGTGTCGCGGAAGCCCTCCGTCAACTGCTGTTGCAGCGCGCCTTCCAGGGACTTGGCCATCGCCGCGTCGGCGACCTTGATGATGCCGCGGGCATACGCCGGGTGATTGTCCTGTTCGCGCAGCTGATTGTAATAGACGGGTGGCGAACTCGCGCCGGCTACCCAGGTGACGGCCGCAACGCCCGCGTGTTCCCGGATCGCCGCCTCGATATCGTGCAGCCGGCGCGCGGTATGGTGTATCCCCGTGCTGCTCGGCATCCAGACCTGCACCTCGAGTTGGTCGCGGTCGGCCGGCGGAAAGAACTGCATCCCCAGTCCGCCGGCGAGCAGGAAGCCGGTGAATGGCAGCATCGCGGTCAGCACCAGGGTCGTCGCGGGTCGGCGCAGGGCCCGCCGCAACAGGCCCCGGTAACCCTGGGTCAGGGCCTCGCTCTGTACCCCATCGCGCCACCAGCGGTGGCCGGTGCGTCGCTCCGTCTCGGCCAGCAGGCCGGCCAGCGCCGGGATCACGGACATCGCCAACACAAAGGAGGCGATCAGCGCGAGCACGACCGCGGTTGCGATCGGTCGGACGAAATCACCGACGTTGCCGGGCAGCAGAAAGATCGGCAGGAAACCGAGTACTGTCGTGAACGTCGAGGCGAACAGCGGCGAAAAAAGGTGCTGGACGGCACCGCTGACCGCTTCGGTGGCGGAGGCGCCCGCACGTCGTCGGGCGACCACGCTGTCGGTCATGACGATGGCGTTGTCGATCAGCAGGCCGATCGCGATGATCATCCCGAAGATGCTCATCTGGTGGATCTGCTCGCCGAACAGGCCCAGACCGAACAACGTGGCGCCGGTGGACAGCGGCAGGGCCGCGCCGACGATCAGCGCGGGGCGCCAACCCATCATGAACAGGACCACCACAACGACCACCGCCGCCCCGGCGAGCAGATTCACCGCGAGGCTGCCGAGGCGCGCCTCGGTGTAGCGACTCTGATCGAATACCGTCGCCAACTGCACGCCGGGATCGAGAACGGACCGAAACAGCGCTACTTTCGCGTGAGCCTCCTCGGCCCAGTGGTCCAATCGAACGCCGTCCTCGGTGCGCACGGCGACGAGCACGCTGCGCTCGCCGTTGTGCAGTGCAATCTGCTCCGGGGGATCCGCCCAGTCCTTGCGTATGCTCGCGATGTCGGCCAGCGATATCAGACTGCCCTGATCGTTCGCCGCCAGTGGAACGGCGCCCACGCGGGCGATGGAGTCGAGGGCGCCGCGCAGCTCCAGGGGCAGATCGCGGTCCGCGTGCCTGAGCATCCCGGCGCTGCGGCGCGCATCCGCGGCCGCCACTCGTGCGGCCACGTCGGCCGTCGTCATACCCAGGGCGGCCAGTTCGGCGGCGTCGACATCCACCTGGATCTCTTCCGCGGCTGCACCGAACAGCACCACCTGCTCGGTGCCCGGCAGATTGCGCAGCAAGTCGGCGAGCCGTTCGGCCTGCCGATTGAGGATGCCGAGTTCGGTGTCGCCCGAGGGCAACCAGTCCAAAGCGACGATCATCGAGAAGGCCACCGCGCCGCGCTTGTCGTCGAACGTGGGCGGACCGGCACCCGCGGGCAGTGCGACGGCCGCGTCATCGAGCCGGTCGCGCACCTTGGAGAAGACCTGCTCGTTTTCCCTGGCCGTCACCCAGTCCTGCAGCTCGACTGTGACGACCGAAATACCGTTGCGTGAGGTCGACTCGATATCCTTGATCTCCGAGAGTTCGCGCAACCTGTCTTCGATCTTCTTCGAGACCAGGGCCTCCACGCGCGTCGCAGAGGCCCCGGGATAGGCCGTGATGATGGTGGCATTGCGCGTGGTGATGCGCGGGTCCTCGATCCGCGGCAGTGTGCTGAGGGCCGTTGCGCCCGCCACCGCCAGCATGCCGATGCTCAGGATCAGCAGGTGTCGGTTGCGGGTAAACAGCGTCCAAGCGGGATTCGGGACATCGGTCATGACGGCCGTCCTCCCGCTGTGCGTTCGGGATCGGGCCCCAGGCGCACCCATTGACCGGCGACGATGCGCTGCCGACCGCCGGTGATCACGCGTTCACCGCCGCTCAGCGCACCGTCCACGAAGACGCGATCCGCCTCCTGGTAGAGGACATCGACCGTACGGCGGACGACCCGATGGGTCGCTGCGATGCCCGGCGGCGGCTCTTGATCATCCGCCTCGGTAACGACATAGACGCTCCACAGGCCGCGTTCACCCTCGCTCAGCGCGTCGATGGGGAGCCAGGTGCCGCGCTCTTCGATAGACGTCGCGAGGTTCAGGGTGACGATGTCACCCGGCAGGAGCCTGAGGTCGACGTCCAAGGGGTCGAACAGCGCATCGACGGTGCGGGTGATCGTCGCGCGCAGGGGCAGGAGGACGCGCAGGCGGGCGCTAAAAGGAAGATCTCGCCAGAACAGGGTGTGATCTTGGCCGGGCCGGAGTTGGTCAATGGCGCGGCCAGCGATGCCGACGCGGATCTCCGGTGTCGCGCGTTCCTGGATGCGCATCACGGGATCGCCGGTACCCAGCACCCGGCCCTCGTCCACGAGGCGTTCCACCACGTTTCCGGCGAAGGGTGCATACAGCCTGGTCTTGCTCAGCTCGACGGATACCGAGGCGATGCGTTGCCTGGCCAGTGCCACCGCGGCGGCCGCCATGCGCTGTGCCTCGCGTGCCTCATCCAGCCCCTGGCGCGAGACCCCGCCCCT
>JASFJQ010000089.1:0-7597 GCA_050121305.1 Chromatiaceae bacterium | reverse complement strand
AGCGCATCACAACGCCCCGCCTCGAAGGCCTTCACCGTCTGGTCCGAGGTGTCGAAGGTGATCGGCGTGTAGCTCATCTTGTTGGCGCGGAAATAGTCCGCCAGGTTGAGTTCGGTTGTCGTACCGGCCTGGATACAGAAAGAGGCGCCGTCCAGCTCCGTGGCACTCTTCACGCCGAGATTCTTGGTGACCAGAAACCCCTGTCCGTCATAGTAGTTCACGCCCGTGAAATTGAGGCCCAGCGAGGTGTCGCGGGTGTAGGTCCAGGTCGTGTTGCGCGGCAACATGTCGATCTCGCCCGACTGCAGCGCAGTGAAGCGTTCCTTGGCCGTCAGCGGGCTGTACTTCACCTTGCCGGGATCACCGAAGATCGCTGCGGCGACGCCACGGCACATATCGACGTCGATGCCGGTGAACTGGCCTTTTTCGTCGGCCGCCGAGAACCCAGGCAGACCGGTGCTGACACCGCATTGCACAAAGCCTTTGCTCTTGACGGCGTCTAGCGTGGCTCCCGCCGTCGCCGCGCCGGAAAACACGAGGGTCGCGCCCAGCGCGACCAGGGATTGGAATTTCATTGAGTGGATCTCCTCCGCGTTCTTGCGAGTTCTTATAGGTCATCAATCAACATCTGTGCCAAAAAGGCCGATGCGGGCAACGGCTTCACGTCCATCGCGGGGTGAGTGTGTCTGCCTGGGCTGCGAGCGTCAAGGTGCAGGCACTCGAGGCGATCGCGCCGGGCGGCGCGCACCAAACCGGTGAGCGGGGCGCCATGACGTCTCAAAGCTGTGCAAATTCGTCGCCCTGGCGTGTCGAGTCAATCCGCAGGATGCGTGGCCGCGTCCATCAGTTCACGCAGGCGTCGCTCATCCAATACCGCGACACCCAGCGACTCCGCCTTCCCGAGTTTTGAGCCGGCCTCCTCACCCGCCACCAGATAATCGGTGTTTTTGGAGACACTACCGGTAACCTTGGCGCCCAGGGCCTGCAGCCTCTCCTTCACCTGGGCGCGCGGCTCCGACAAGGTGCCGGTGAGGACGAAGGTCCTGCCGGACAGCGGCAACTGGCCCGCGGCCGCAAGGGGTTCGGTCTCCTGCCACGCGACGCCGGCGTCGCGCAGCTTGGCGATCACCTCTCGATTGTGCGGCTGACGAAAAAAGGTGTGGACATGGCGAGCGACGACGGGACCGACATCGGGCGTCTCCTGCAGCGCCTCCTCGGTCGCCGCCGCGATCGCGTCGAGACTGCCGAACTGGCGCGCCAGTGCCTGTGCAGTGGCCTCGCCCACCTCGCGGATGCCGAGCGCAAACAGGAAACGGGCCAGCGTGGTCCTGCGTGCATGACCCAGCGCAGCGACCAGATTCTGGGCCGACTTCTGCGCCATGCGCTGCAGACCCGCGAGCGCGTCCACCGATAGACCGAACAGATCGGCCGGGTCACTGATCAGGTCCTGATCGATCAGCTGGTCTATGAGTTTTTCGCCCAGCCCGTCGATATCCATCGCGCGTCGCCCGGCAAAGTGCCTGACCGATTCCTTACGCTGCGCGGCGCAGTATAGACCGCCGGAGCAGCGCGCGACCGCCTCGCCCTCGATGCGTTCGATGGCCGAGCCGCAGACCGGACAATGCGCGGGCATCAATACCGGCGTGGCGTCCGCCGGACGTCGTTCCGGCAGCACCCGGACAATCTCCGGGATCACATCGCCGGCGCGACGCACGTAGACGGTGTCGCCCACCCGGACATCCTTGCGTTCGACCTCATCCATGTTGTGCAAGGTGGCGTTGCTGACCGTGACGCCACCGACCAACACAGGTTTGAGGCGCGCCACCGGTGTGACCGCCCCGGTGCGGCCGACCTGGAATTCGACGGCCTCGATCTCGGTCAGTGCCTCCTGCGCCGGAAACTTCTGTGCGATCGCCCAGCGTGGTGCGCGCGAGACGAATCCCAGCGCCTGTTGATCGGCGATGCTGTTCACCTTGAACACCACGCCGTCGATTTCGTACGGCAGCGCATCGCGGCGTGCGCCGATCGCGGAGAAATAGGCGATGCAGGCGTCGAGGCCGCTGAGCACCTGCAACTCGGGGGAGATCGGCAGCCCCCAGTCCTGGAGCAGCGCCATATTGGCACCGTGGGTGGCGGTCATCGGGTGACCCTCGACCTCGCCGAGCCCGTAGCAGAACATCATCAGCGGGCGCGTCGAAGTGACCTTGGGGTCCAGCTGTCGCAGGCTGCCCGCGGCTGCGTTGCGTGGATTGGCAAAGGTCTTGGCACCCTGCGCGCGCTGGCGTCGATTCAACGCCTCGAACCCGCGCTTTGGCATGAAGACCTCACCCCGCACCTCGAGCAGGCGGGGCCAGTCGCGACCGCGCAGTTGCAGCGGTATCACAGCGATGGTGCGCACATTCTGGGTGACATCCTCGCCCCGTGTACCGTCACCCCGGGTTGCGGCCTGCAGCAGCTTGCCGTCCTCGTAGCGCAGGCTGATCGCCAGGCCATCGAGCTTGGGTTCGGCCGCGTAGGTCATCTCTGCATCGCGTTCGAGACGCCTGCGCACCCGCCGATCGAATTCGACCATCGCATCTGCGGTAAGCGCATTTTCCAGCGACAGCATCGGCACGCGATGTACGACTTCATCGAAGGCGGCCAAGGGTTTTCCACCGACCCGCTGAGTCGGTGAATCCGGCGTCACCAGCGCTGGATACGCGGCCTCGAGTGCCTGCAGCTCGCGGTACAGGCGATCGTATTCACTGTCGGGGATCTGGGGATCGTCCAGCACATAGTACTGGTAGTCGTGCTGCGCTATCTGTCTGCGTAGCGTCTCCGCCCGGGCGCGGGTCGCCTTGTCAAGGCTCAATGGCGCCTCCGCGCCAACCTGATCTTGCGCTGATGCTCGATGATGACCTCGCGCGTGTGCTCCTGCATCTGCCGTGTCAGTTTGTTGCGGCGCTCATCCTGCACCTCGGCGCGCAACAGACCTGCGAGCCGATGCGCCGTCTGCAGCAGCTGATCATAGATCTTCAGGCCATCACACACACCGGGAAGCTGGGCAAAAAGCGACAGGCCGGGCGTCGTGAAACGCGCCATGTTGTCGGCGGGGAAACTGCCCGGCTCGACGCTGCTGGCCAGGCTGAACATCACGCGCCCGCTGGCCGGATCATGGAAGTGATAGATGGACATGTCGCCGAATTCCAGACCGGTGGCGCTGCAGGCCTTCTCGATCGCCGCTCCCGAAAAGCCGCCCTCAGGGGCCGCCAGGTTCACCACGATGATCAATCGCTCTGTTTCGTCCTGCAGTGCCGGATCCGCCGCCAGATAGTCGGCGTCTCCATGGGCATCGAAGCGCAGGTCCAGCGCGGCCTGATCGGGCGTCTCGGCCGCCCATTCGCCGGGTGCCGGGGGCTCTGGGTCCCGTTGCGCGCGGCTTCGCCCGGGTTCCGGATCGAGCGCCACCGACCCCGCCGAAGCATCATCGTCATCGACCGTCGCGGTCGCGTCCAGGCGTGGCTCCTTGCGCGCCGCCGATTTGTCCACCGCGGCCGGCTTCGTATCCATCGACATCGTCCTGGCGGCGCGTTTCGTCGCCCGCGGACGCGGCATCGCCCGTTGGTATCTATCCCACAGGTAGATCCCCGCGACCAACAGGATCCCCAACAGGACCAGAATCAGCCTGACTACATCAGGGTCCATTGCAGCTCGCCGTTGCCCATCCCGTTACGCCTCGATCGGCCGGTAAGTGGATCGTTCAATCAGACCGCCGCCAAGGCTGCCGCCTCTTCCACATCCACCGAGACCAGCCGCGACACCCCGGGTTCGTGCATGGTGACGCCGCTGAGCTGGTTGGCGACCTCCATGGTCACCTTGTTGTGTGTGATGAAGATGAACTGCACATGTTCCGACATCTCCTTGACCAGCGCCGAGTAGCGACTCACATTTGCATCATCCAGCGGTGCGTCGACCTCGTCGAGCATGCAGAACGGCGCCGGATTGAGACGGAAGATCGCGAACACCAGTGCGACAGCGGTCAAGGCCTTTTCGCCCCCCGACAACAGATGGATGCTGCTGTTGCGCTTCCCGGGCGGACGCGCCATGACGGTGACACCCGTATCCAGCAGGTCTTCACCCGTCAACTCCAGATAGGCGTGGCCGCCGCCGAACAGCTTCGGGAACAGTTCCTTGAAGCCGGCGTCGACGCGATCGAAGGTCTCTTTGAAGCGCGTCCGGGTCTCCCTGTCTATCTTGCGGATGGCCTCCTCCAAGGTCGCCAGTGACTTGCTGACGTCCGCATGCTGGCTGTCGAGATAGGCCATGCGCTCGCTCTGTTCCTTGAACTCCTCGATGGCCGCCAGGTTGATCGGCCCGAGGCGCTGGATCTTGCTGGCCAGGGCCTCCGCTCGCGCCTCCCATACCGCTGGCGCGGCCTCTTCGGGCATCTCGGCCTCCAGCTGCGCGCGCTCGAGGCCGGTCTCGGCAAGCTGTTCCTCGAGCGTCTTGCTGCGCACCAGAAACTCCTGGCGGGCCATACGCATCTGCTCCAGACCGCTGCGCTCGTTCTGGACCCGCTGTTCGGTCAAATGCCGAGACCGTTCGAACTCGCGCAGCGCATGATCTATGCCCTCCAACTCCTTGCGCGACTGCGACAACCTGGCCTCGATCGCTGCTCGCACCTGCAGCTGTTGTTCCAGCTTCACCTGCTGCTGACCGATCGGCGCCTTGCCGGCCTCCAGCGAGGCCTCGAGATCGGCGCAACGCGCGTGGAGCTGGGCCAACTGTTGCTGCATGCGACCAATACCCGAACGCAGCGAATCCTCCGAACTGCGCATCGCCTCGACGCGCAGTGCAATCTCATGCACGCGGTTGCGGGCTTCACCTGCGGTTTGGCGCGCGTCATCCAGTGCACTGCGCAATCGATCTCGCTGCGCCACCAGCTGTTCGCGGTGCTTGCCCAGGTCCTCGATCGACGCCAGCGCCTGATGCAGATGGCTGCGGGCACTCTGCATGTCCGCGGCGCCGCGATCGATCTGTTGCTGCAGCTCCAGCGCATCCGACGCCAGGGCCTCGAGGCGATGCCGGATCTGCTCTGCGCGCGCCTGCTTGCCGCTCAACAACGCGCGCACCTCCGCAAGTACACGTTGCGCGGCCTCGACGTCGCGCTGCTGGGCCTCGCGGGCCTGCTCCGCCTCTGCCAGGGTCATTCGATCTTCGGCCAACTGGTCGATCAGCCGCTGCACCTGCGGCTCCAGGTCGGCCTTACGCTGCAGCAGCTCCCTGATCTCCTGCTCGCGCGCCAGCACGCCGGCACCTGCATCTGCCCCGCGCTGCAGACTGATCCACCCGCGACCGACCCGCAGTCCATCCGGGGTTACCAGGCACTCACCCACACCGAGTTCGCTGCGCCGCCGCAGTGCCTCGGCCAGATCGCCGGCGATATGGAAGCTGTTCAAGACATGGATCACGGACGGCGGGCCGTCCACCAGCGCCGCCAGCGTCCCGCTGCGCGCCTGCGGCGGCTCTCCGTCACTGGCAAAGAGCGTCAGTTCGCCGCGTTCGAGCTCGGCCAAACGACTTGCCGGTCCGTCGAGTTGATCGACCAGGCAGGCCTGCAGCTGCTCGGCCAGCACGACCTCGACCGCCCGCTGCCAGGCATCGGGCACCTGCAGGACCTCCAGCAGGCGCGGGGCGGCAGACAGCCCCTGCGCCTCCAGCCATTGCTCGATGCCCTCATCGCCTTCACTGCGCGCGGCCTGCTGCAGCGCCTGCAGCGAGGCGAGGCGTCCCTTGAGGGTCTCGAGCTCGGTGCGGGCTGAAGCCAACGCCTCTTGCAGTCCCTGGCTGCGTTCTCTCAGTTCGGCGATGACCTGGACCCGCGCATCGACCTGCTCGCGCGCCGCCATCAGTGCGGCCTCACCCTCCGTCTCGCGGCGCTGCAGCTCCTTGATCTCGGCCTGCAGGGAAAGGTCGGACAGCTGCTCGCGCTCCTCGGCGTTGCGTGCGACACGCCGCTTGAGCTGCGCCTCCTGTTCTTCGAGGTGGTTGATCCGGGTGCGTTCCACCTGCGCCTGTTGTGCCGGTTCGTTGGCACGCTGGTTGAAATCGTCCCACCCGCTTTGCCAGGCGTGCATCTCGGCCTCCGCCTCCTGCAATCTCGCAGCGGCCGAATCCGCGCGCGACCTGGCCTCTTCGAGCATCGGCCGATCGCGGTCCAGTTCGCCCGCCAGTTCGGCGAGTCGGCCGCTGTCCTGTGCACTCAGCGCCTGGGCCTGCTCCAGCGCGTGGCGCGCCTGCTCGAGGTCGGCCTCCTCGCGACGCCGCGCCTCTCGCGCATACTGGATGGATTCCTCGAGCCGCGCGATCTCCGAGCCCACCGCATAGAAACTCCCCTGGATCTCGTTGAAGGCATCGTTGGCCTCGGTGTGGGCAACGCGCTGCTGCTCGATCTGCGCCTCGAGGTTACGTTGCTCGGCGAGGGCGGCCTGCAGTCCGTTTTCCTGTTCGGCGATAAGGCGATCGCGCTGCGCGACGTCCGCCAGCATTGCCTCCAGCCGCAGGACCACCAATTCGGCGCGTACCCGACGCTCTTCCTCGCGATAGGCCTTGTACTTCTGTGCCGTGGCCGACTGACGTTCGAGGTGCCTGAGCTGCTTCTGGACCTCTTCGCGCAGGTCGTCCAGGCGCTCGAGGTTTTCACGCGTGTGCGCCATGCGATTTTCGGTCTCGCGTCGGCGCTCCTTATATTTGGAGATCCCGGCCGCCTCTTCCAGATAGACGCGCAGATCCTCTGGACGTGCCTCGATGATACGCGAGATCATCCCTTGCTCGATGATCGAGTAGCTGCGCGGTCCGAGCCCGGTGCCGAGGAACAGATCTGTAATGTCGCGACGCCTGCAGCGCACGCCATTAAGAGAGTAAAGCGACTGGCCGTCGCGCGACACCTGTCGCTTGACCGAGATCTGGCTGTACTGCGCATACTGTCCGCCAGCACTGCCGTCGGCGTTGTCGAAAATCAGCTCGATAGACGCGGTACCGACCGGCTTGCGGCTGTTCGAGCCATTGAAGATCACATCCGCCATCGACTCGCCGCGCAACATCTTGGCCGAGCTCTCGCCCATGACCCAGCGCACCGCATCGATCACATTCGACTTGCCGCAGCCATTGGGACCGACGATGCCGACCAGGTTGCTCGGGAACAACACCGTGGTCGGATCGACGAAGGATTTGAAGCCCGCCAGCTTGATTTTTTCCAGACGCATGGCGGGCAAAGATACAGGATGGCCGACACGCGGCACAAGACAAAACATCCCATGTCAGATCGCTGGAGAATACCTCGACAAGTTTTTGTTTTGACGTCTTTTATGTTGATTACTTAAAGTGCAGTGTCGACCCGCAACAGCGTCGATCGCGTATACTGCGGCGGGTCTGATGCATCGCCAGCAGGACCCGCCATGACGACCCAGCCGAGTAGAGCGCTCGAGACCTTCGACAACCCGCGCCCTGAGCGTGACTACACGATACGCATCCGCGTGCCCGAGTTCACTTGCCTGTGCCCGAAGACCGGCCAGCCCGATTTCGCCACCCTGTATCTGGAATACGTCCCTGCTCAACG